>DASZUP010000152.1:0-4048 GCA_035547635.1 Pirellulales bacterium | reverse complement strand
ACGTGGACCAGCAAATCGACGCGGTCGCCCGGCAGAATCATGCCGCTCGAGCTGCTGACGGCGTCGACGCGAATCGACACCACGCGATAGCCCTTGGGGATCAAGTCGGTCGGGCTTTGCCCTTTCTCTCCCGGCGCGAGCAACTTGGCTTCCAAGATCGGTTCGCCCGGATAGAAGCGTTGCTTGCAGCGGCGCCCCTCCAAGTCTTGGAGGTTGCTCACTGCACCGACGGGAACTTTTTCTTTCGGCCATTCTTCGAGCTTGAGCATCTCGGCCGTCAGCGGGTCGCCGATGCCGATCTCGCCCAAGGCAACGAAAATGGGCGTCGTCTCGACGGCGCCTGGAGCGGGGCCGGCATGGCGATTCGCCATGACCTGGTTGATGCCAATCGAGGCCACCAGGCCGCAGCCCAAGGCGAGAATCAGTAGAACTAACGATTTAGGACGCATGTCCCCCCCTCAAACGCTTACTCCGCTACGACGCACGCGTTGTGCGGCGTTTCCGGCGGAGCAAGGCGTTTCCTCTTGGTTCGCGAATGCCCGCGGTTCCCATCGGCACTTTCGTTCCAGCTAACAACATTGGCGAGACTTGCCAAATTACTTGATCGAAACGAAAGCCGTCCGCAAGAGCCGCTACTTGGCCATAACCGCTATCACGCTTCTGACACGAACAAACCCTATAACCGGCCAGCGTCGAAAGGCGGTCGAACGCGAACAAGGCGTTTGCCCGGAGTACTGCTCCGATTCCCCAGGCATCGGCCTCACCTTCGATCTTTTCGGCACAACCGGCAGATCTTCTCCAGTTTTCAAAACGAACTCTGCAAGTTTTCGGGCGAGGGGGGCGAGTTTGTCGCCTATCCCTCCTTTGACGACTGGGCTAATTCAGCATGCCCGTCACGGCAAAGTACAAGATCGAGCCGATGGCGATCGGAATTCCGTAAGGCAAGAGCAGCATGGAACTTTTGCGCTCGGCGGCAATTGCCGAAAGCTGGTTCGGATCGCGAATCGTCATGATCTCGTTGGCGATGGTTCGGAACTGCCCCAGGTGCTTGTCCCAGGCTTTGCGGTACACGACCATCGCCACGGCGATGGCGCCGCCGATCAAGGCCGAGACGCAAAACGCATAAACGAGCGTGAGCGGGTCGGCAAGCCAGGCGCCGACTCCGGCCAAGAGTTTCACGTCGCCGGCGCCCATGCCGCCGATGGCGTAAAGCGGCAGCAGTAACGCCAAGCCGACGACGGTCGCCGCCAGGCTCCAACCGAGGCCTGGCCAACCCAGCGTCGCGCCGCAATAGGCCCAACCGCCGACGATCATCGGAAACGTCAGCCAATTGGGGACTTTCAGTTTCCACCCGTCGATCACCGCCGCCACGACCAGCGTGACTGTCACCAGCCAGATCGGAAAGTGCTCGAGCCAGGATCCCGTCGAAAAGGCGGAAGTAAACACGTCGATCTCCCGTAAAGTTGGGCGAGGTCGCCAGCGCGGACTACCGCCGCGGCGCTTGGCGGCGATCTAGCCTCGCGCGGAAAACAAGAAATTCAGACCGGCCGCCATCACGGCGAACAGCGTCAACAGCACCTGCGCCGTCGCGGCCAAGTTGTCCCATGGAATGAACCCAAACATCGAGCAGCTCCTGGTTCTTAAATTCTCACGCCCGTGTCGAACACAGAGCCCTCGAAATGAAACCTAGGTCACGAATGGGGCGAGCAAGCGCGCAGATAGGAAAAAACCGCGATGCGCCGCTGGAAACGCGCGGCGATGTTTGACATTCGCGGTGCATGGCTTACTGGTTGTTGGGGCCGGTAGTTGCATGCGCGGCATGCGGGCCGAAACGGATTTGCGGATCGTTTTATGAAAGCCGTCGATCGCTGGTTGCAGCAGTGGCGAATCGCCAAGATCAGGCCCTACCTCGCCCCCGGCGCACGGGTGCTCGATATCGGCTGCGCCGATGGCGCACTGGCCCGGCTGGTTCCTGGCCTGGATTACCTCGGCATCGACCCGGGACTTGGCGCCTCGCGCACGGCGCCGTTTGGCAGGCTGATCAAAGGCTGCTTTCCGGCCGATCTGCCGGCGGGCGCCACCGAATTCGACTGCATCACGATGCTCGCCGTCTTGGAGCACATTCCACTCGAAGCGCAAGCCTCGCTGGCCGCCGATTGCTTTCGCTTTCTGCGGCCTGGAGGGCTGGTGCTGATCACCGTCCCGTCGCCGGCGGTCGATTACGTGCTCGCGGTGCTCAAAGGATTGCGCGTCATCGACGGCATGAGCCTGGAAGAACATTACGGCTTCGACGTGCGGCGCGTGCCTGAATGCTTCGCCGGGGCGTCGCTCGAGGCGGTCGTGCATCGTCGCTTTCAACTCGGCTTGAACCATCTCTTCGTGTTCCGCAAACCGCTCATCTCTGAGCCAACCGATCTCGAATTCTCGACCGACGCGGCGATTCCGGCGTTGGCCTCGTAAGGTTCCAAGTTCCAGATTCCAGATTCTGCGCTTTCAACTTGGAACCTGGAACTTGGAACCTGGAACTTCGTGCCGGTAAATCCACGGCGAGCACGCCTGCACGGCCCAGAACGAAAAGCCGCCGACGGCAAGCCCGGCGACAACGTCGGCGAAATAATGCCAGCCGGTGGTCATGGTCGAAAGGGCGACGAGTAGGTTGAGCGCGCCGAACGCGGCAAACAGCCCGCGACGATGCCGAAACGCGAGCGCCATCAACAGCGCCTCGGCGGCATGGAATGATGGGAACGTGACGAGCCCTGCGGCTTCTTGCAAAGTTACGGTCCGCAGGTCGCCGCTTCTTAACGCGCGAAAGTGTTCAAGATAATGCGCCTGATCGGGCGATGGTTCGTAGCCATAAAAACTGAATGGACCATCGGCAGGAAGTGCGGCGAACACGGCTGCAGTCAGCAACGCGGCCACGATGTCTTGCAGCACGAACGTTTCGAGCGAGCGGCGATCGCCGAGCAGGCCCAGCACGATGATGATCACGGGCAGTTGGAACAACAGCGTGCCGTAAGCCGCGTCCATCACCCAGCGAAACGCGGCGTGATCGTTGGTCCACTGGCGAACCGAAGCCACGTTCACGCCGCACCAGGCGTCGAACGCCGCCAACTGCACGTCGCACAGCGGCCGGGCGAACGTGGCGAGGGCGTACATCAGCACGGTGAACGAGGCGATGAACGCGATTGTTTGCGCCAGTGTCGCCAGGCACAGCACGAAGCGGTCTTCGCGGCGAAAGTAATAGTAAATCGCCGGCAGCCCGATCAGCCCTAGATAGACGATCGGGGGCGTCAGGGTCCCGGGGGTCAGGCTCAAGCCTCGCCAAGCGCAGAGCGCGGCGCCGGCCGCGGCAATGCCTGCTATGACGCCCCATTTGACAGCCGAATCTCGACTGATCTCCGCGCGCCATGCGAGCGATCGCGGCCGGGAGGCTCGTTCGAGTGCTGCTGGAACGCTAATCGCCAGTCCTTGGTTTTCGGGCATCAAATGGATCCTCCCAAGACTAAGCCATTGCGGCCGTGTAGGGCGCCGGCGTCAGGCGTTCTCGCAACCAAAGGAAGGGCGATTCGATCAGGCGCGACATCGCCGCGCCCAGGCCGATGCAACACCCGACGATCAACCAAACGGATTCGAAGCCGAGCGCCGGAGCGACCACGACGACGACGGGCACGTGCCAGAGATAAATCGAGTACGAATAGGTTCCAATCTTGCCTAAACCCTTCGTGAGCAGGTTTTCCGGAATTCCGCCGCAGACCAGGCCGGTCAAGATCGCGCCGCAACCAAGGGTCTGGGCGGTCAGCCAGTACGTATACAGGGCCGGGACCATTTCGACGTTCAACAGGAACGCCGGGATCAACAGCACGACGCCCAGCGCGATCAGTCCTTTGGCGTTGTTCTTGCCCCAGACGTTGAACTCCGGCCAGGAATGACGCCAATAGGCCAATAGCACGCCGAAGAAGAGACCGTCGAGTCGCAAGTGAGTCGGAAACAAGTGCGTCTGATAGCTGAACGGCCGCAGGCCGTTGATGCACCTCGCCAGCAACAACCC
>DASZUP010000151.1:0-16751 GCA_035547635.1 Pirellulales bacterium | reverse complement strand
CCCAGTTGCGACTGCAGTCGCTGCACGATGGAACTGTGCATCTGGCTGACGCGGCTCTCGGAAAGATCGAGCGTGGCGCCGATCTCCTTCATCGTCAGCTCTTCATAGTAGTAGAGGATGATGATCAACCGCTCGTTGCGGTTCAGTCCCTTGGTGACCAGCCGCATCAGGTCGGTCTTCTGGATTCGCCGCGTAGGATCTTCGCCCTTCTTGTCCTCGAGGATGTCGATCTCGCGGACGTCCTTGTAGCTGTCGGTCTCGTACCACTTCTTATTCAAGCTGATGAGTCCGACGGCGTTGGCGTCGAGCATCATCTTCTCCAACTCGGGTACGGAGATTTGCAACTGTTCGGCCAGTTCCACCTCGGTGGGCTGGCGGCCGAGCCTGGTTTCCAGCGTCTTGATCGCTTCGTTCAGCTTGCTGGCCTTGGAGCGGACGAGCCGCGGCACCCAGTCCATGGTCCGCAATTCGTCGAGCATGGCGCCGCGGATGCGCGGCACGCAGTATGTCTCGAACTTGACGCCGCGAGAGAGATCGAAGGCGTCAATGGCGTCCATCAACCCGAACACGCCGGCCGAAATCAGATCGTCGAGTTCAACTCCCTCAGGCAGCCGGGACCAAATGCGTTCGCCATTGTACTTGACCAGCGGCAGATAGATTTCCACCAACCGATTGCGCAGTTCCTGATTGCTCAGGTCGGCTTTGAAGGCTTCCCAAAGTTGCGCGACGTCTTCTGTTGCGACCGTTGCTGCCATGCATTCCTCCGTGATTGCACACCACAAGCCGCGATCGACGCTTCACCGCCGACATTCGCCCTGGCAAGGCGATCGGCGCTGAGGCAGACAATCGAACCGGCTGTTATGGATTGGTCTTGCCTGGAGATGCCGTATCCTTGGCATCCCGAGCGGCGAGGTCCGCCGCGAGTTTGCTGCGAATTGATTCTTCCAGAGTCCACTCAGCCAGCCGTCCCGCGATGCACCCCAGGGGTACGAACGCGAGCAGGCTGAGCCAGGCTGCGAACAAGGTCGGTTCCGTTCCGCCGCCATGCACGATGCCTCGTGCAATCATGGTCAGAAACGCCAACAGACCCAAGATCCCGCCGTAGCTGCGACCCACGTCCTAGGCTCCCAGCGGACCCGTAAACTTTCCTTAGCCGCTACAATTTGCCAGCAACTCAGCTACCGACACCAGTTCTAAGTATCGGCGGCGAGGCCGGCGCCGCTTGAGCGGATTGTTCCAGTTTGTAATTTTTTACCAGCGATGCGGTCGTCTTGGCGGCCAACAACTCCAATTGGCGCGCAGCGGGGATAGCGGGGTGGTGCAACACGAACGGCGCCGGCGCGGCGCCGGCGGCCGCTACCAGCGGGTCCAACGGCAGATAGCAGCCGTCAGCGACGTGCAGACCCAAGAACCGCCGGCAGGCTCGTGCCAGTCGTCGACCGACTTCGCACGCAACCTCCGCACTCGGCGCCAGATTGACGATTGCTTGAACCGCCGCTGCGTCACAGCCGGGAGCCAGCAGCTTGACGGCTGCATAAGCATTCGTCACCGAAGCCGCCTCCGGAGAGGTTACGACCAACACCTGGTCGGCCGCTTGCCAGAAGCGCTTCACAATTCGATTCAGGGCGCTGCCCGCGTCGATCACGATGTAATCGGCATGCGGTCCGAGACCGAGCAACTCGTTCAACAGCCGCTGCTGCGCGGCCGGTTCGTAATCGGCAAAGCGCTGGGTGGCCCAGGCGCCCGGCAGAACCTGCACGCCCGCGGGCCCGCGCACCAGGGTTTCGTGAACGCTGCGGCGACCGGCGAGCACGTCGGCCACGGTATAAGCGTCGTCGACGCGGCACAGCAGGCTGGCATCGGCCCGGCCCAAGTCGGCATCGACCAGCACCGTGCGTCTGCCATCCGCGGCCAGCGCCACAGCCAGGTTGACGGCGACGGTCGTCGTGCCGACGCCTCCTTTGCCGCTGGCCGCCACGATGATTCGCGGAGACCCGGCTGCGCCGCCGCGGCGCGACTGGTCGCGGCCGCTGGCCAGCATGAGCTGTCTCAAGCGATTCGCTTGATCGGACATGACGATTACAACTCTGTGATACGTAAACGAATTGCGACCCAGGCGCGTGCTGGTTCGCGACTATCCGGCCTCTTATAACGCCAACATGCTGCGCGCCAGCCGCCGCCGCTCGGCGGGGGCAATGTCGTCGGGCACATTCTGCCCATGCGTCAAGTAACTCAGCGGCAATTTGCAGGAGCGGAGCAACGGCAGCAGGTTGCCCAGCCCGGCCGCCTCGTCAAGCTTGGTCAGAATCAACGACGTCGCCCCGACGCCGGAAAAGCGCTGCGCCGTCCGCGTCAGGGCGGACGCGCTGGAAACGCTGGACAACACCAGGTGCACTTCGTCCGCATCGGCTTCGCCCAGGAAGGCCTTGAGCTCCTGCAACTTGATCTCGTCCTGGGGACTGCGGCCGGCCGTATCGAGCAGGACCAGATCAAGATCGGCCATGCGATCGACGGCTTCGCGCATTTCGCCGGGCGTGGAAACCACCTGCATGGGCAAGTCGATAATCTCCGCATACGTGCGCAACTGCTCGACCGCGGCGATCCGATAGGTATCAACCGTGATCAGTCCGACGCGCCGCTTCTCTCGCAGCCGGAAGTTGGCGGCCAGTTTGGCGATAGTGGTCGTCTTGCCGACGCCGGTCGGCCCGACGAGCGCCGCCAGCCGGCATCGGCCCGGCGCCACTTGAATCGGCCCGGCCACGGCAATTTCATCTTCGACCATCCGGACCAGCCTGCTCTTGGCCAGCGTCGGGTCGTCAATCTCGCCGCCCGGCGCCTCGCAGCGCAATCGATCGATCAGCTCGCGCGCCAGGTCTTCGCTGATTTCCGCGTCGATCAGGTCCGTGTACAGGCGAAACATGCCGTCGGACCAGTCGTTCTGCGGGGCGTAGCGAGTCCGGCGACAGAGATCTTCGACCAGCGAGTGCAACTCGTTGAGCTGTCCCTTGAGTTCGTCGCGAAACATCGACTTGGCCGCCCACTCGAGACCGGGCGCCGTTTCCACGGCCGGCGCCGAAGTTACGACGGCTTCGGCCGGCTCGCGTTTCGCCAGCCGGCTGGGCACGTTCACTTCCGTCGATGCCATCACCTCGATCTGCCTTGAGCCGGACAACCAGCCCAAGAGCCCGTTGCCTCGCACTTCGCGAGTGTGCAGCACGGCGGCGGAAGGCCCCAAATCGCGGCGCACCAGAGCCAAGGCTTCTTGCATCGTTCGAGCGCGATAGGTTTTTACGTCCATAGGCGGGAGAGACAGGATTCAGGGGTTAAGAAAAGGAATTTTGCCTGGCGATGCCTGGTTACATTTCGCCGAGGCGAGTTGAAGAAGACGTCACGGCGGCTGGTTCGCCCTCACCGCGGCCCTCTCCCAGCAGGAGACCTGCTACGCGTTCCAAGTTGACCTTCCGACTTCCGACTTCCGACTTCCGACTTCTCTGATCACGCCGGCCTGGCAGGCGCGGCGTCGGAAACCAGGCCCAGCGTTTCGATCTGCGTGTCCCGAGTGACCTCGTTGTAACTCAAGATGGCGACTTGTTTCAGTTGAGCGCTGATCATCTGCCGCAGCGCGGGCCGAATCTGAGGGCTGACCAGCAAGACCGGCGGGTGCCCCTTGACGGTCAGCTTTTCGACCTCGGCGGCGATTACCTTGCAGGTGGCGTCGATGGCCTGCGGCGACATGCGAATGAACAAACCGCGTTCGTTGTGTTCGAATCCGGCCCGGATCCGGTCTTCCAGAGCCGGGTCGAGCGTGACGACGTGCATTCGGTTCTGAGCGTCGCGGTAGCGCGAGCAGATGGTCCGCGCCAGACGGCTGCGAACGGCCTCGGCCAGGAAGACCGGATCCTTGGTGCGAGCGGCGTAGTCGCCGAGCGTTTCCAGGATCGGGCCCAGTTGGCGAATCGAGACTTCTTCGCGGAGCAGCATCTGCAAGATCTGCTGCACCTCGGCCAGCTTCAGCTGGCCGGGGATCAACTCGTCGACCACCGCGGGCGAGGTCTTCTTCAACTCGTCGATCAAGTGCTTCGTGGCGTCGCGCGTCAGAATTTCATCCGCATGCTTGCGGACGACTTCGGTCAAATGCGTGGCAATCACGCTTTGGGGTTCGACGACGGTGTAGCCTAACATCTCGGCCTGATCGCGCTGGCCCGGGTCAATCCACGCGGCCGCCGTGCCGAAGGCCGGATCGCGCGTCGCAATGCCCGGTATCCGACCGGTGGTGACTCCTGAGTCGATCGCCAGCAACATCTGCGGGTGCATTGCGGCTTCTGCGACCGGGTTGTCGGCCACCTTGATGCGGTAGGCGTTCTGATCGAGCCGCATATTGTCGCGAATTCGCACTTTCGGCATCAGAATGCCAATATCGGCGGCCACGTTCTGCCGCACCTTTTGCACGCGGGCCAGCAGGTCGCCGCCGCGTTTCGGATCGGCCAGTCGGATCAAGGCCACGCCGATCTCGATCTCCATCGGATCAACGATCAGGAAGTCCTCAATCCGCTCCTCGGGCGGCTTCTTTTCGGCGGCCTGCGCTTTGGCGGTCGCTTCGACCTTTTCCTTCTTTTCTCTTCGCGAAAGCACGATCGCGAATCCCACGCAACTGGCGCCAAGCGTCAACAGCGGCATCGTCGGCAGATTGGTGAAGATCAACATGCCCAAAAAGGCGCCCGCCACCGCCAATGCCTGGGGACGCGAGAAGAGCTGGCCGAAGAATTCGGCGGGCAGATTGGTTTCGCTGGTGCTGCGGGTGACCAACAAGCCAGCGGACAGCGATACTAGAAATGCGGGCACCTGACTCACCAGACCGTCGCCGATCGTCAGCTTGGTGAAGAGAGCCGCCGCCTCGCCCGCGCTCATGCCGTCTTCGATCACGCCAATGAACAGTCCGCCGACAATATTGATGAGCGTAATTACGATGCCGGCGACGGCGTCGCCGCGGACGAACTTGCTGGCGCCGTCCATGGCGCCGAAGAAGTCGGCCTGCTGGGTAATCTCGGCTCGGCGGCGCTGCGCCTCGCGTTCGTCGATCACGCCGGCGTTCAAGTCGGCGTCGATCGCCATCTGGCGGCCGGGCATGCCGTCCAAGGCGAAGCGTGCGGCGACTTCGCTGATGCGCGTGGCGCCCTTGGTAATGACCACGAACTGGATCAGCACGATGATGGAGAACAGAATCAAACCGACCACGAGCTTGTCGCCGGCAACGAACTCGCCGAAAGCGCGGATCACTCCGCCCGCCGCTTCCAATCCGTCGCTGCCGGCGCGCGTCAGAATCAAGCGGGTCGTGGCCACGTTCAGCACTAACCGCCCCAGCGTGCTGGCCAGGAGCAACGACGGAAAGATATTGAACTCCAGCGGAGTTCGCACGTACACCGTGGTGAGCAACATGATCACCGAGACGCAGATATTCGCCGACAGCATCAGGTCCATCAGCGGCGCAGGCAGCGGCGCGAGGATCACCAGAATGCTGGCAATAATCCCTAGCGGTAAGACCAGGTCGGGCGTGCGCGCAAGGACAGAGCCCAAGCCGCCGCCAGACGCAGCACCAGGAGGCATTCAACAACTCCCAACGAGCGGGCGGAAATCCGAACGAAATGCAAACGGGAAAAACGTAGAAGAGGGGCGGAAAACTACCGAAAAGACTCCCAGATGTCCAGGTCGATTCATGGCCTCGACAGCGATGCAAGCAAGCGTAGCCGGGGGGGTGTTCCCCTGCCTGGCACGGCCGCCGGCGAGCCGGCCGTTTTGCTTAAGTCTCGCCGCTTGAGCGACGATCACTAAAGTTCATCTTGGCGGACTTGACATCCAGGCGTCGGCTCGGTCAGATCTGGTCCAACTGTGCGACGGGCGCGTCGCTGTAAGCAAAGGAAATTTGCGAGCGGTCGCCGAATCATGAGTCGTGCAGTCGCCAAGCGGTCCCGGTCGGGAGCGGCTGCCACACTTCGGATGCTGGACAAATCAGGAAAGCTGCGTCATTCCCTCACTTGAGGGATGCTGGCTTCAACGGACGGCTGAACGGTAAGCAGGATGCTGCCTCGCACTTTCAACGAGCCTCGGAAGGCTCGGAAAGCGCGAGCCAAATCGAAGGATCGATGACCATGAATCATGGGCTGTGTTCGTCGCTCAAGTGGGCCGCGGTGGCCCTGCTGCTAGCAGCGAGCGGTTGCGAAGTCCGCTCCGGCCAGACCGGCGTGGCCCGGCAAGACTCCGGCGAGCAGCAGGCGCCTGCCGTCGACGAGACCATCGACGCAGATCTCGGACCGCCGATTACTCGCGGCGGAATCAACTTCGTCAGCGGCTATCACCGCGGCTACGAGTTGGCCAAGCGCCAGCACAAGCCGATGCTGGTTTTCTTCACGGCCCAGTGGTGTACCTACTGCCATCAGATGGAAGCCGACGCCTTCGTGCAGGAAGCCGTAGTCAATTTGGCGCGTCAGTTCGTCTGCGTGCTGGTCGACGCCGACGCCGAGCCGGACATCTGCCGCGATTTCCGCATCAAGGGCTACCCGACCATCCAGTTCCTATCGGCGCGGGGCGTGCCTTTGAACCGAGTGACCGGCAAACAGCCGAGCCAACAGCTCGTGATGCAAATGCAGGCCGCCTTGCAAGCCGTGGCTCGGCGCAATGGCGCCAGCGACACGATTCAGCGTTAATCGCACCCAAGTTGGCGCCTCAATGAAGCGGATGCGCCCCCTCGTTTGAGGGCACGAAAACTGGGTTCGAGTCCCTGTCGGGCGAGCCTCAAACTGAGCTCGGATCGTCGCGACGGGCCGCTTACGCGTTCTGACTTGCCGAGTTTGCCAATTCGCGGCTACCATGGAATTTTCCAGACTGCATCGACAAACGGTGGCCTGATGCCGAACTCCGCCAACCCGCAAGCCGCGGAGAAAAAGCCGAGCACAAAAACCCGCGAATGGTCACCCGTCTTCTGGTCGGGGATGGATTTCTTCGGCTGGATGCGGCTGCTGGCGCGGAACCGGTTCGACGTACACTGGACATACTGGCCGCGCGCGGCCTCGATTACGCTGCTCAGTGCGTTCCACACGGCCTATCGCTGGTGGTCGTGGCCGTGGGTCGGCTGGCGCTGGCCGAAAACGAAGATCGAACAAGAGCCGATTTTCATCATCGGACACTGGCGCGCCGGCACGACGTTGCTGCATGAGCTGATGGTGCTCGACGAGCGGCACACGTCGCCATCGACTTATGAGTGCCTGGTGCCGAATCACTTTTTGCTCAGCGAGGATTTCGCCCGCCGCTTTCTCAACTTCCTGCTGCCGTCGCATCGTCCGATGGACAACATGCCGACCGGCTGGGACCGTCCGCAGGAGGACGAGTTCGCACTTTGCAATCTCGGCGCGCCCTCGCCGTATTTGACCGTCGCCTTTCCGAACCACCCTCCTCAATACCAGGAGTTTTTGACCCTGGAGGAGGCGCCGCCCGAAGAGGTCGAACGGTGGAAAGCGGCGCTGGTCCGCTTCCTCAAGCAGATCACGTTCCGCACGCCGAAGCGCATTGTGCTCAAGAGCCCGCCGCACACGTGCCGCATCAAAACGTTGTTGGAAATCTTTCCACAGGCTCGATTCGTACACATTGTTCGCGATCCGTACGTGGTCTTTCCTTCCACCGTCAATCTCTGGAAGACGCTGTACCGCAAGCACGGGTTACAGCAGCCCCGTTATGAAGGCCTCGAAGAATATGTCTTCGAGACGTTCGAGCGGATGTACCGCAAGTTCGAAGCCGACCGCGAGCTGATTGCGCCCGACCGCTTTTGCGAGGTGCGTTACGAGGAACTGGTCAAGGATCCCGTCGGCAACATCGCGACCATCTACGAGAAGTTGCAACTCGGCGAATTCGAAACGGTGCTGCCGGCCTTGGAAGAATACGTGGCCAGCACGGCGGGCTACAAGACAAACCGCTACGAGCTTGCTCCCGAGCTGCGCGAACAGATTTCGCAGCGCTGGGGAGCCTTCATTCGCCAATACGGCTACGCCGAGGAAACCGCGCAAGCCAGATATCCCGACGGCGCCGCTCGCTGCCTGAGCGGCACGAAGCCAGCGGCGGTCGCCTCAGGCGGCAGGGCGTCCGTCACGATTCGCCCGTGCAGGCCGCCTCGCCGGCGGAAGCCTCCTCTGCGGGCTACGTTGCCTGCTTGTCTTCTGCGCATTCATGGCAGCAGGCGTCGTGCAGCCCGTCGCCCGAACCGCATTCGCCGTCGGGCCGCGCGATCTGCTCTCGCTGGCGGTTCAATTCCTCGATGAAACCGCGGCAATCAACGTCTATCCGCCGGCATGCACGCTCGATCGTCACGACCCGGGCGATGGAACCGCGCAATTGCGGATTGACGAGCATGGTGAAGCCCCGGTCCAGAAACACATCGAGCAACTCGGGGTAGCGGTCCAGCACGGCGGCGACGGTGTAACCGGGCGCGATGGGACCGGCGGGAATCGCAGCGTTTTCACTTGTTTCCGAAGCGACGGCGCCTTTCGAGCGGCCCGACATCACGCGCCATACGTGCAGCCCCCAGAGGGCCAACCCCGTCACTTCCAACAAGCCGCTGACGCCCGCTATCATATAAGCTCGAGTCGTAAAGTCGGTCAGAGTCTGACCGGCGACGCGCAGCGCGCAGCCGGCGTTGATGAGCGCAAAGGGAATCCAAAGGGGCGGCAGAGCCGAGGAGGGGATTCCATTGAGGGTCGGCGTCACCTTCGCCGCCACGCCGACGATCATCAGGCTGATGAAACCGACGGTAATGGCATGGCGAGTGGCGCCGTAATACGCGTGGGAAAAGCCCAGCTTCGCCGCCTCGCTGTCATGCGCCAGCGCCGAGAGCAAGCCGAATTGATAGACCGGAAGCAGCACGAGCATCGCCAGCGAGACGAACAACCAGACGTAAGCGGCCCGCAGAAACTTCAAACTGCGGTCAGCGTCCTCGCAGGGAGAGAAAATCCGCCAGCTTCTCACCATCGACGCTGCCGTCAACGTGAGTGCGATCACGGAGCCGTACCACAGCGCGGCCCAGGCGTGGCCCGCCGTTTTCATCAACGCCAGGCCGGCGATCTCGCCGACGATGGCGGCATTGAGCAGCGCCAGTCCGATCAGGCTCGATCGCTCGTTGGGTTTTGGCAGACCGTAAAAGTGATGGAAGATTCTTTGGCTGACGCCGAAGATCATCAACATGGCGAAGCCGTGAATCTGCATGTCGCGCAGCGGCGCTTGCCAGGTCGCGGCAAGCGATACGAGGCGTTCGCCGGTGGCGCCCGCCGTCGCCGTGAGATAAATGCCCTCGTAGACGGCCTGCGCAACAAACCAGAACAGAGCCGAGAGGATGTAATAATCATAGAAGGCGAGCGGTTTGCCGCTGCGCCGCCAGGTAATCAAGATCACTCCGGCAAAGGTCGCAATGGCCGCCACTTCCAGGCACGACGCCCCTGCGGCGAGCCACCAGGCCAGCGGATGACCGCCGGCCAGAAGTTGGCCGAGCGAGCGCCCGACGAGGCCGACGAGCAACATTCCAAGCGTCGCCAAGGCCAGTCTTGGGTAAGCCAGCGACGCATGTTTGAACCGCGGGAAGGCCTGGTAGGCGAAGCCCATGACGAACAGTCCGACCCACCCGAAAATTTGGGCGTGGCCGTGCGCGTTGACCGCTTGCAGTCCCGCCGCGGCGAACGAACCGCCCAGTGCAATCCGCAGCAAGAGATAAGCGCCCCATGTCGCGCCAAGCGACAGTACGACCGCAATCCCCGCCTTGAAAAAGGGACGATAAATGGCGTCGGCTAAGCTCGGCGATTGCAGGACGGGCAACTCGACGGAGGTCGGTTCGCGACGAATTTCCTCGAGCAACCGCGGCAGCGGAACGTCGTGCGCTCGGGCGAAGAAGGCGAGCGTTTCCGCCGGTCCTGCTTCGCCGCCGCAGCCGCGCAACCCGTAGCGATCGAGCACGGCGCGGGCGCGCGGCAGGCGGTGAATCAGGTCAGGAATGAGCGTCGAGGCATCGGGCCAAAGATCGGCAGCGGCCATGGAGCGGGCTCCTATTAACACTAACTAGATAAATATATCCATTATTCCATCCCGCGGGAAGCGGATTCTTCTGAGCCGGCGGCCATTCTTGGATGCGGACAGGCGCTGCAGCAAGGGAGGAGTTTCGGCTCCCGCTTGGATGTTGAATCCTTCTTTCGCAACTACCATGCCGCAGAGCCGCTCGACTAACACGCGGCAGCCGTCTTGGGGCGAGGCAGACTCGTAAGCGCGTTTGAGCTGAAGCATGGGATCGCCTCGGCAACGGCGTCATTTCAGCAGGATCGTGACCAACACGGACGAATCCTCGATGCCTCGCAGCGCGTGAGCGGAGCCGCCGGCGACATACAGCATCTGGCCCTGCGCCAGTTCGTGCTCGACGCCTTCCACGCCAAAGGCAAGGCGCCCTTCCAAACACTGTGCAGTAAGCTCGCCGTCGACACGGTGCGAAGGCAATTGCTTGCCGGCGGGCAGGACGATGCGGAGCACTTCCAGCGCATCGGTTTTCACCAGGACGGTGGTTTTGGATTCGCTCAGTTTCGCACCCAATGGTCGAACGTCAATAACTTCCGCGCAAGCGGCATGATGGATTGCCATGATGATCAACTCCTTTCAAGAAACAAACTGTCCTGCCCGCTATAAGTATTCGCGGCAGCGGTTGCCGTCGCGGCGGCGAACAGGAGGTTCCAACCCGTTTGCAGGGTCCGAAGCCAACGCCCGCGCATCTAATCGACGAGTCTTTCTAGCATTTCGCGCGCCAAGCATGCACAACTGGCCGAGAGCGAGACCTCAGCGAGAGAAGCTGTGCTCTGCGGCGCCCGGATTCGCGCTGTTCGCCCGCACATATCGTGCGGCTTCGCACGCTTGCCGCGCAAGAACTGCACGCTCTCTCCATGGAGCGTCACGGGCGCCCTTTTCAGCGATCTTAGAATGCCTGCAGAGGAGGATCGCTTTTATTTCCCCGCGCCGTCTGCCACAAGCTCGCGGCAGAGCATGCCAACCCCTAGCGGTCCGCAGCTCGGACATCCCCGGGTTCTTGCATTGACTGCCCGCCCTTTCAGGGACCGTCGCGAGGATGCTTGCCTGCCTTGCCGCCCGGTTTACTGCTTGCCGTCCACCTTCTTCCCCTTGAGCTGGTAGACGTAAGCCAGCACCTCCGCTACGGCGGCATACATCTGGTGCGGAATGGGGTGGTTGACCTCCACCTCTTTGTAAAGGGCCTGGGCCAGCGGCTTTTTCTCGATAATCGGAATGCCGTTCTCGAGCGCCAAGCGGCGAATGCGCTGGGCCAGCACGCCGGCGCCCTTGGCCACGACGACCGGCGCGGCCATGGAGCTGATGTCGTACTGGATGGCGATCGCCAGCTCGGTCGGATTCGTGATCACGACGTCGGCCTTCGGAACGCTCGATTGCAGTCGGTTCATAACCAACTGCCGCTGCACGGAGCGGCGGCGCGCGAGGACCTGCGGATCGCCCTGCAGGTTCTTCATTTCTTCGCGAACTTCCTGCTGCGTCATGCGCAGATCCTGTTCCTGCCGCCACCACTGAAAGCCGTAGTCGAGCAGCGCCAGGAACAGCAGCGCAGCCGCCATCTTGATGCCCGTCCAAAGGATCGTATCGGCCAGAAACACGGCAATCTCGGGCAGCCCCTGTTCCGAGAGCGACAGGATGGCATCGCGATGGCTCGCTAGCGACGCATAAGCCACGGCGCCGACCAGAACGACTTTGACCAGACCTAGAACAAGTCTGACCACGCCGGCCAGAGAGAAGGTTCGGCTAAAACCTTTGAGCGGATCGATGCGGCTCAGATCCGGAGCCAGCTTTTCCGGCAAGAATAATAATCCCACCTGCGCCACGTTCACCCCGACCGAGGCGACAAGCATGGTCAGCAAGACCGGCAACAGCGCTGGCGCGACCAGCCACACCAGATCGTTCCAGGTCGCCGCAATCGACGCGACGTCAGGCGATAGTTCCTGGGAGTGGCCCAGGCAGCGTTCGACCAGCACGCCCATTACGCGCACGATCGATCCGCCGAGCCACAACAGGGCCGTCAGCCCGGCCAGCAGCAGCGCCGCCGAACCCAGGTCCTGGCTGCGCGCCACCTGGCCTTGCTCGCGGGCCTGCTGCCTGCGATGCGGCGTCGGATCCTGTGTCTTGTCGCCGTCTTGGTCTGCCATGAGAGCGCGAGTCGGAAGCTTTGAGGGCCGCGCAGATCAGTTGGATCCCTGCGCTTCGAGCGCTACGGTCTGCTTCCTGCTGCAAGAGCGGAGAACACGATTTGCAAGGCGGGTTCGATTTCGTCCTGGAACAGCCAGGCCATTCCGCCGAAGGAAATTGAGAGAATGCCAAACGTGGTCAGCGCATTGAGGCCGAAGCCGAACGCCATCACGTTCAGCTGCGGCAACGTCCGGCTGATGACTCCCATCACCAACGAAGCCAGCAGCAAGGCGGCCGTGGCCGGGGCCGCGGTCCGCACGCCGAGCGAGAAGCTCTGCACGAGCAGGTTGACCACCATCTGGCCCAACGAGTCCGGCACGCTGAGGCCGCCCAGCGGAAGCGCCTCGAACGATTCCAGCAAGCCCGACATCGCCATCCGATGGCCGCCCAGCACCAGGAAGATGGCCAGCGAGACCATGTACAGCAAGTGCGAAAACAACGGAATGCTCGCGTCGAGCCCCGGATTGAAGACGTCGGCCAGGCTCATGCCGCTCATCTGGCTGATGATCTGACCCGCCAACTGTACGCCGAAGAACAGTAACGTCACTCCAAAGCCAAGCGTCGCCCCCAGCAACAATTCTCCGCCGACCAGGACGAGGTATCCCAGCAGCGACGCCGGCCATACGATGGGCGCCGACAATTGGACCGGCGTGATCAACAGCGCCACGGCGAAGGCAATCAGCGCTCGCACATTGGTCGGCACGTCAGGACTTCCCAACGGCGCGCCGGCGATCATCAATCCGCTGACGCGGACCAGCACCAGCGTGAAGATCAGAAAAGCGTTCAGGCTGAGATCAAGTTCGGCTAGCCAGGACATTGCTTGAACGCTGAAGAAGACCGGACGAAAAACAACCCGATAGTGCGCGACGCTCCCCTGCTCTCTTTGTCCCAACGCCTCTCAGAGATTCTCCGGAATGCTTCCGATCACCTCGTGCATGTATTGCAGCATCTGGTCGAGCAGCCAGGGCAGGCTGAAGGAGATCACCGCAACCATGGCCACGAGTTTCGGCACAAAGGCGACGGTCTGTTCCTGCACCTGCGTCAGCGCCTGCAGCAACCCGACCGCGAGCCCCACGACCAATCCCGCAATCAGAACGGGCGAGCTGATCAACAAGCTGACCATTACGGCCTGGCGGCCCAAGTCGACTGCATCGGTGGCATCCATGAAGGTTTCGTCCGTTGGTTCTGCTAGCGCTGTGGAACGCGGCCAGCGTCGGCGCGCAGTGCGGCTGCGCTGCTCGGCGGCTAAGCAAAGGGCTGAAAGCTTTCCAGCAGCATGCCGATCACCAGGCGCCAGCCGTCGGCCAGCACAAACAGCAGGATTTTGAGGGGCAGGGAGATCAACACGGGCGGCAACATCAACATGCCCATCGAGATCAGGACGCTCGACACGACCATATCGAGGATCAGGAAAGGCAGGTAGATCTGGAACCCGATCAAGAACGACGTCTTCAACTCGCTGAGCATGAAGGCCGGCAGCAGGGCTTGCAGCGGCACTTCGTCATAACTCTGCGGAGTCGGCGCGTCCGGCATGTACTCCAGGAACAGCCAGACATCGTCGCTATTGCCGGTGCGTTCGATCTGGTCGCTCATAAAGCGGCGCACCGGCCGAACCGTGTTTTCCCACGCCTCTTCCAGCCCGATCTGCCGCTCGCTGTACGGTTTAATCCCTTCGTCGTAGGCTTGCTTCCACACGGGCCCCATGATCAGCAGCGTGAGGAACAACGCCACTGAGGTAACCACCTGGCTGGGCGGCAATTGCTGGGTGCCTAAGGCTTGACGCAGCAGACCGAGCACGACCACGATCCGCACGAAACTGGTCGTCATCAACAGGACCGCGGGCGCCAGGCTGAGCACCGTCAGCAGCAGCATCACCTGGATCATCGAGGTCAATCCCTCGGGACTCGTCCAAGTGCTCGGGTTTCCGGAAAGCACGCCTGGCAGCTCGACTCGCGCCGGAACATTGGCCGCTTCTTGCGCGGCGGCCGTGCCGCGCAGACAGGGCAAGGCGATGCACAGCGCGGCGAGCAATGCCGCCGCGGCGCGGAGCTTGCCAGTCGCCGAGCGCGCCTTAGGGGTTGCATCGCTGCATCGACGAATTGCCAGGAACTTAAACATCCGCATCCTCCACCGCGGCGGGTCCGCCTTGAGAACGCGCCGCCTTCGGCACGCGCGAGGCCGACGATGCCGGCGGGTCCAGGAAGCCCGCCGTCTTTTCGCGGCTGAACTGCTGAAGCGCCTCCCGAAACGTCCTGGTTGCGCTTTGCGGGTGCGATTGGCGGCAAATGCCCGTCAAGCGGTCGACTTCCAGCGGATCGGTGATTTCGGTCAGGGTTTCCGCGGCGCCTTGCGAGACGTGGACCAACAGCAACTTGTTGCCGCAGCGAAGCAAGTGTGCGTGCTGACGGTTGGCCAGGGGCGTGCGTCCAAGCACTTCCACCGCCTCGCTAGGGAGCATGGCGGGAGGCGCCGGCAATCCGCGACGCAACACCCAGGTCACGGCGAAGAACAGTCCCAGCACGACCGCCAGACTAGCCGCCCCGGTCATCATGGACGATGCCCCGCCGACGACGCGCCGCCTGCCGCCCGCTTGCCCCGGCTTCAGGTCTTTGTCGCTGCGCGGCGGCAAGTTGAGGGGCGCCCCGCGCTGGCGGGCCGACTCAACGCCCTCCGCAGCGGCAGCGGCATAGGAAGCCGGATCGACATCGGCGTCGGTAGAGCGATGAGGGTTCAAAGCGTTCGCGCCGCCCGCCGGAAATCGTCGCGGCGGCGTCTCGCTCGCGGCGGCTTGTGGCGGAGCACTCGTCCGATAGCGGCCGTTACGATCGTCGGAGCCGTCAGCGGCGGCCAAGCGCAGCGGAGCCAGGCAAGCAAGCGCGAAGAGGATCGTTTTGGCAGGCATCCGTGCACTTTCCGGGCGTTGCGTCCAGTTATCCGGCGGCCTCGCCGGCAATCAGTTCGGCGACGCGGACGCAGAAGTTGTCGTTCAGCACCAGCACCTCGCCCTTGGCAATCAGCCGTCCGTTGACAAAGATGTCGACCGGGTCGCCCGCCAGCTTATCGAGCGGCACGACCGAACCTTTTCGGAGCTTGAGAATGTCTTCGAGATACATGTGCGTGCGTCCGAACTCGATCTTCAAATCGAGCTCGACGTCGCGAATCAGATCCAGCGTGGCGCGTTCGGTGTTGGGCGGAGCCCCGACGAAGTCCTCCAACTGGAACGTACCGACGCCGAGCGGCTGTTCCGACTGCGGCTCGTCGATCGACGCGATGGCCCGCTCCGCCTGCTGCAGCAGCAGTTCGATATCGGCCTGAGCCACTCCGTCGTCGCGGGCTGCGGCGGCAGCCGCCGGCTTTGCCGCTGGCCGGGCAGGAGCCGTGGCCGCACCTTGAGCAGCAGCTGGCTGCCGAGCGGCGGAAGGCTGTTGGCCGGAAGCTTGCTGCTGAAACAGCGCCTCAACGTCGCTCTGGCCGAGGACGTCGCTTTGTCCGGGCGGCTTGGAAGAAGCCGGCTGCGCCTGCGGAGCGGAGGGCGGCGGGGCCGGATCGGATGAACGGGCTTGCTGCAGCAGCCGTTCGATCTCGTCCTGGTCGATCCGTTGGGAGTCGTCCGCCATCGGCATCCATTCCTATCGTGCGTGCAGCAGCAATCCGTTACCGGGAGTCGCCTTCCTTGACCAGACCCGGTTGCCGCAGACAGCTCGACCATCGGCTGCCGTGCAATCGCCGTTATTGTTCGACGACCAGGAAGTCGCTGAACACGATCCCTTGCAGCAGCGGCTTGCCTAGAGCGCGGTTAGTTTTCTCCAAAATCTGCCTTTTGATCAAGCCCAACCCGGGATCCGTCAGGTCGGCCAGTTCCGCACTGCGAATCGTGGTGATTACCTGGTCACGAATGCGGTGCTTGTTCGCCTCGAAATGTTCGGCGAACCCGGTTTCATCCTCTGCGGAAAGCGTGCCGTAAAGGTGAAAATCGATCAGCAGCGTGGTGTTCGAGGCGGGCTGAAAGGCGGAAAGGCTGTACTCGCCCAGATCGGTCTCGCGCTCCGCGCGAATCTCTCCCTTTGCGTTGCCATTCACTTCCTTGCTAGCTTGCTCAAGTTCGCCATCTTCATCCTGAATACCTTGTGGCGCCGCCGACGTCGCCGAGGCGACTTCCGCGGTAGCGGCTTTGTCCGTGGCCATCGAGACATAGACGAAAGCAAACAGGCACTCGGCCCCGATGACGGCTACGATCAGGCCCAGCACGATCAGCTTCCAGAACCAGCCCGATTTCTTTTCTGCTGCGCCCTCAACTGCGGGCGCGGCGGTCGGAGCGGCGGCGGCGCCTGGCGTACTCATGGTTGCATCTCACTGAGGATTCTGACGGAGGGACGAACCGATAATCTCAAGCCCAGGCCACGCGCAACGCCCTCGCCGCCGCGGCGCTGCCGCAAGCAGACCGAATTCCGCGAGGAGTCGAGCGGGGCTTT
>DASZUP010000150.1:0-3143 GCA_035547635.1 Pirellulales bacterium | reverse complement strand
GGCATATTCGTAGCTCTCATCCTGAATCACGTGACCGATCACGGCCATGATTTCGGCTTCCTGCAGCAACTCCGCGCGGTTCGTGGAGAACTCGTTCTTGCCGGACGTCCAGTTCTTGAGCTTGACGCTGTAGCCTTCCTTGCCCATCCGAGTCATCAATGGCGGGCGGTTGACGACCTCGGCCCAATTGAAATCAGCCTCGTCATTGGGAACGTTGATCTTGCTGCCGCGGACCAGCTCCGTCAGGTCCGTGGTTCGCGTTTGAGCGACGCGGAAGGAATTTGCGCCGCCGGTCTTGCAGTTCGCCGCGGCCCGGCCGAACAGCGACCGCAAGTCGGCGGCCTCGCCCTTCCAGCGCACGTCCTTGTCGTAGTCGGAGATCACGCTGAAAAACATGGCCAGTTCGGTGAACAGCTTGCGGGCTTCGCGATTGCCGCCTCCATTAAACGCGCTGGGCGTCTTGGTCTGCTCCGTCAGCGGACCGACTTCGCCTTTGACCCCGTCTTCCAGCGTGCTGGGCGAGATCAATTTCGACCAGGCGAATCCGCCGCCCGACTCTCCGGGCTGATCGGCCGCGCCGGCGGCCGACGTCGCCGCCACGGCGACCGGACGGCCAGGCTGCCCGGGGCCAAGCTTCTCGCGGGCATCGGCGAAAAAAGCATCGAGCGTTTGCGGGTCGAACTCGGGTCGCTTCGCCGTGCGGTGCGTCCCCTTGCGTTTGGCTGCGGCCCAGGCCGTGCCGGGCGCCGGCCCGAAGGAGTCGTCCGCAAGCAGCACTAACCCCAGGGGGAGAAACAGAACCAGCCATCCGAGTTTTTGCAACATGATCCACCGCTATTTGATGCCGATCGGCCGCACGCCTCAACGCGTCCGCACGCTCGCTGCAGGTCGCCGCCCCGTCGGGGCCCCCGTTAAACGCTCTTCCTTCTGTTGTACCTTGACTTCCCGGCGTCAGGCAAGCGAACGGTAAAATGCGTCGTGGACTAATCTTGTGCTGCTGGTCGCTCTTGGCAGTTCGCGCAAGCGGAACGATTGATCAGTCTTTGCTGAATCAGCGCAATCTGTTCGTAGAATTGCTGAAGGTCTGCCTTTGCGTTCTCGGACAATCCCCGAGACTCTTCGGCCACCCTCCGCGCATCTTCCACTATTCTGCGAGACTGCTCGATGCGCGCACGTAGCCGCGCCAGATACTCGCTGTCCATACCGCACCTTTCCGGTTGCGAATGGTCAGCTTAAAAGGGAATGGGCGCCCCGCATTGGGCGAGCAAAAGCTGGAAAGTCGGCCATCCTTGTTAGGCGCAGTCTAGCAGGCGGGGCAAAGGATGCCAGATAAATCTCCCGCGGTGCATGAAAAGCCGACCCCGAGACGACTTACGCACGACGGCGGCTAAAGAGACCGGCGCCGCGCAGAGCGGGCGTACCTGCCCGCGGCTCCGTGAATTCCGCAGCTCCGAATAACGAATACCGCAAAATTCCGATCTGGAAAGCCGGGAGCCCGTTTGACCGCGCCTTCAACTCGCCGCGACATGCGCCGCGGACGTTTGATGCTCCAGCGCGTCCTGCAACGTTTCTTCCGCCGTGCGGTCGTAAGGCAGGCTGCGGAACCAGGCCAGAATGCCGATCGAAAGCAGCCCGCTCATTACCACCGCCGGCACGGAGAAGGCATACGCTCCGCCGACATCCCGGGCGATCCACTCGGGCAGCGGATTGTAGCCTAGTTCCCCAGGGCTCAAGACTGCGGATACCACCGTGAGCGAGTTGTGCACCAGGTGGAACAACATGCACGGAAAGATACTCCCGCTCTGGACGGCCAGGTATCCGATCAACAGCCCGACGGTCGAAGCCACGATCGATTGCTGCAATACGCCGTGCAAGATGCCGAAGAAGACGCTGCTGATCACGATCGCCCACCACTTGTGACCGATATGGCGCAAGCCGGAAAGGATGAAGCCGCGGAAAGCCAGTTCTTCGCAAATGGCCGGCGTCAGGGCCATCAACAGCAGCAACTGCCACACGCTCGGCGCCTGGGAGAACAGCTTGTTCAACTGCTCGGAGAGTTCGCCCCGAATCGGGTACAGATATTGAACCAGCTCGCCGAATCGCGCCGCCGCAGGGTGCAAGGTCAAGGCCAGCAGCGCGGCGGCGGGCAAGGCCAGCCAAGGCGGACGCCGCAACAGCAGGGTTTGCTGCGCAGAGCGTGTCAGCATGACCGTCATTAACAGCGCCGGAGTAAGGATCACGACCAATTGGCTGATCATCACCAGCACCAGCAGATCGTGGAATCCGCCTGCATCGGGCAGCGCCGAGTTCATGGCAAAGTTCATGAAGAACTGCACCAGCAGGATCAGCACGCCGCAGAATACGGCCATGGCCGCGCTGGGCGTGTCGTTGCGGTCGCGCATCAGGTGCTTCAGCCACAAGCCCATGTCGAGCCGTTCGCTTTCGCGGAACAGCACGCTTTCCGAATTGAACTGGTCGACGGCCCAGCGGATAGCCCACAGACAGCAGACCAGGGTCACCGCAGCCACCGGCGGCACGAACGGCAAGGCGTGCCAATAGTTACCTTCCAGCATGGCTCGCAGCAGCAGCACCACGCCCGTCACCGGAATCAGGCTGTTGCCCAGCGTCAATTCAACGCCCGGCGCCATCGGCAGGATCACCAGCGGCATGGTGATCAGCATCAAGGGCATCAGGTAATACTGACCTTCCTTGCTGCTGCGGGCGAAGGCCGCCAGCGCCAGGCAGAGCGCGCTGAACAGCGCCGACATCGGCAGCAGCGCAATCAGCAGCCACAACGGCGTGAATAGCGGCGGCGGTCCGACTTGCTTGGTCAGCATGCCGACCACGAACGAACCGGTGATCCCCATGCTGACCAGGTTCAGCACCGCGGATACGACGCTGAACGACATTACGGTCAGCAACTTGCCCCACACAATTTCGCTCCGCTCGGCAGGGCTGCTGAGCAGCGTCTCCAGCGTACCGCGTTCTTTCTCGCCGGCGCACAGGTCGATGGCCGGGTAAAAGGCGCCGGTCAGCGCCCAGATCAACAGCAGAAACGGCAGCAACTTCGACCAGACCGCCGCGTCGCGATGGCCCCGCTCGGCGGCCACGTCGTGCTCGGCAAGCTTGAACGGCTTGGCGGC
>DASZUP010000149.1:0-41279 GCA_035547635.1 Pirellulales bacterium | reverse complement strand
GGCTGTTCGCCAATGAAAGTGGTACGTGAGCTGGGTTCAGACCGTCGTGAGACAGGTCGGTCCCTATCTGCTGTGGGCGTACGAAACTTGAGGAGATTCTTCTTTAGTACGAGAGGATTTGGAAGGACGTTCCTCTGGTGTTCCAGTTGTCGCGCTAGCGGCACGGCTGGATAGCTAAGAACGGAAAGGATAAACGCTGAAAGCATATAAGCGTGAAGCCCGCTCCAAGATGAGGTTTCGTTGGGCCATTGGCCCGAGAGTCCCCTGGAAGACGACCAGGTTGATAGGCCGGATGTGTACGTGCAGTAATGCATTTAGCTAACCGGTACTAACGGACGAATGCTTGACCACATTTATCCAGCGCTCTTGTCGTCCTTGTGACGCAAGCGCGGGTACAAGTGACGGACGCAACGCGTCCATGCCACCCTTGCCACAAACCGAATACTGGCCGCCGAAGGCTTTAAACAATGCCTCGGCGGTCGCTTTCCGGTGACAATATCTGAAAGGTCACACCCGTTTCCATTCCGAACACGGTAGTTAAGCTTTCAGAGCCGATGGTAGTGCCAAAAGCGTGAGAGTAGGTGTCGCCGGATTTTGTTCAACAGCCCCCGCGAGGATCGGAAGATCGTCGCGGGGGTTTTTTGTTTGGGCGGAAGTTAGCAGGCTGGGCGCCGCCGGCGTGCAGTGATTGCCGCTGGCTGGCCCAGGGATCCGCCAATCGCAAAATGCAACGCGTCGATTCTATTCTTCCTTAGACCGGCGCATCCGCGCTTCCGGAGCGATCGGCGTGGGAAACTTGGGTTCGCCGTCGTTGGACGATCCGCACCAGCCCGACGACAAGCAGCATGGTTACCGTGGCGCCTGTCAGCCCGAGATTGAAGGCGGGCAACACGTACGCTTCATAAGAGCCGTTTTTCGCCAGGGCTCTTTCGATAGATGGGAACGAGGCAAACGCCTGCAGCAGCAGCCCGCCGGCAAGGGCCAGGCACAAGGCGAGCCAGGCGACTCGCGGAGTGCGGAGTTTGTCCAGTCCCCAGCCGGCAATCGCCACGGTCGGGGCTCCGGCGACAAGAACGAGCAAGAACGTCCCTCGCACGTCTCCAAGCGGGCCGATGAAGAGCAGGATCCACAGACCGGCCAGCATGCCCGCGACAAGACCGCCGTATTCGTCGCCGGGATGGGCAAAGTTATTCCAGGCGACAATCGTCCACGCCGCAGGCAGATACCACACGAAGAAGCGCTGGCCACGCCAAAGCAAAGGCGCCGCAATGATCAAGGCGCCGATACACGCCAAGGCCGTCCTGTCGCCGCAAAGCCGCCAGGCGCCGAGCAACGTTGCCACCACCGCCGTTAGGGCAAAGATGGCTTGCAGCCCGAATTGCAGGCGGCGGGGGTGCGGATTGTCTGTCATTCAACAGTTCTCCTGGTAGCGGAGCCACGGAGGCCCCGCGGCGCCATCATTGCCGCTGGACGCTTTCGGCGTCATTCTCCAGGAAATCGAACGCCGAATCAGCAAAGTTTTTTTTGCGTTTCCGCTGTTCTTAGTCTTCGTGCCTTGTATTTGTGGCTTGGGTTGCGTTCCTGCCGCCATTCCAGAAAAAAGCTGGCGATCGCGCGTTACTTTCTCTTCAGCCCGTCGCCCAATGGGAAAGTCTGGAACGAATTACGATCAGATGTCGGTCAGCAAAGCAGCAGAACGCCATGTATAGCAATCCGCAGCAATCGCCCGCTTCCGCCAAACCCCGCGCTCCGCACCATCGATCAAGGCTGCAACTTCCGGCACCGACCTTCTCAGGCGTGTTCCTGGGCATTGTCGCCCTCTGGACCGTGGCGGCAGTCTGGGCTGCCGCGGCCGACAAGGGTTGGCTCGCCATGGGCATGGCCTTGATCTACGGGCCCGCGGTCAATCTGCTGCTCGCTGTATTTGGAGCCTCGTATCTTGCTACTCGGCAGACGCGAAAGCCGTGCCTGGCCTGGAAGCCGGAAGCCATGGTGATCGTCATTGCGACGCTCGCGTCTGCTTTGGCAATCCTCGGCGCCACGCTGACAATGGAGTTGCACGGTTGCTGCTGAGTAACCGCCGTCAAAAGTGGTTCGCCGCGGCGGGATGAATTTATGCTTGGCACTTTGGCACTTCTCGCGTTCTGGTTGACCGATCGCAGGTCGATTCCTATTATGCGCAGCGACGGTCGCGAACTACCTGGCAAGTCGAACTCGCAAGGAGAATCAGCATGCGTATTCTCGCAAGCGCAGTCGTCAGTTTGAGCTTGTTCTTCTGCATCGATGTGTGTGCGTTGGGAGCCAACGTCCCAGTCTGCTCGTCTGAGGCTCCCAAGCCCCCGCTCCAATACGTCAAGTTCTTTGGCAACACGATCGCCGCACGCCATTTGAATAAGCGATTGGAATTCAAGCCCGGGAGCCGAGCGAATCCGCGCTTAATCAAAGCCGGACGCAAAAACCTTGAGCTCTATCTGCGCTCAAAGGGATTTAGCAGCGCTCGTGTCATCATTGCGGAAGGCGCAAAAGAGGGAGACGTCGGAGTTGTGTATGTGATTAACGAAGGGGCTCAGTAATCTGGCGCTCTACGCAGCAACCGGGCGCACTCTCAGGCACAGACCGCCCGCAAGCTAATGGGCTTGCTCTTTTCTCTCCGCTCCTTGACGTCAATGGTCTTGTAGACATAATGTCTTAAGCGACTGTGCCGAGAGGGAATTTGCTTCGGGAGGCGGCGATATGCGAAGCTGCATAGTTTGCGGAGCAGGGGTACTGCTCGCAGCAATGACGTTGAATGGGGCGGCCCAAGACGGGACGGACGAAAGGGCGGGTTCAGAAGCGTCGTCGCGGCAAAAGCGGTTAGAACTGCTCCTATCGCGCGTGGATGAATTCCAGCTTCGAGAGGCCGCCCCGAATGGTCGGGCGTTAACACGCGGCGAACGTCCGATTCTTCGCTGGAGCAATCCGGTCCGTGATTTCGTCAATGACGGCGTCACGTTTCTGTTCCTCGATGGCCAGCGACCGCGGGCAGTTGTCACCGTCTGGGTGCGTAGCCCTGAGGCGAGCCTCACCAGCGGCGAGGCGTGGCGTGAATTCGCCTCGTTCAGCGCGCAGCCGCTCGTCTGTCAGCGCGATGGCCGCACGCTTTGGTCGCCGAAGTCAGGGCAACTGGTTGATCAGCCGCTCGATGACGTTGAACCGCCTGCGCCGCGGCCTGCGCGGCGACTTGCACAAATGCGAGAGATAGCCCGCCGCTTTCATGCAACGTGGTACAAGATGGGGTCGCCCAACGAACTGCGTCTGTTAACGCAGCCTCTCTACCGCTACCAGGATGCAGACCGCAAAATTCTCGACGGCGCCCTGTTCGCCTTTGTCGAAGGGAACGATGCAGAAGCGTTGCTGCTTGTGGAGGCGACTTCCGGCCACGGCATGCAGCATGGCTGGCAATACTCGCTTGCCCGCATGACCGCGTATCGTGTCGTCGTGCGACTCGACGAGCGCAGCGTGTTCGACGTTGCGCCTTATTGGAGGGCGCCGCGTGCTCCGGACGATCCTTACATGGAGGCCAACGACGGCGCTTTCGCTTTAGGTGAACTGCAAGACGGTTCGAAGTCTTCCAGGTGAACTGCGAGAGCTCGCGAATTGCCTGTTTGCTCGTCGAGCCAATTCCTCGGCCGCGCTGAGATGGTTCCTTTCGCGGGGGGACGACGCGTTCATGATCCGCCGCGAGGAATTGCCCGATAACTTCGCCGCGAGGCGAATGATAAGGTTAAAGGCGACTCGCAAATCGTTGACATTTTTCGGCCAGGCGTGCTATGGTGCGGCTGGCCCTGTTCGCCGCCGTCTACGCTAGACGCTCTCCCTTGGCGGACATTCTGGGACCTCGACGGTCCCGCTTCGGGCCTGTTTCCCCATGTCGAGCCATTCTGGGCCGCCTCGTCCACGGCGACTGCGCCCAGCGCGGCTCTGTACGGGATCTCATGCTTGGGACTTACAGGTTTCGAGTCCCAGCACATGAACGGCGAGATTCACCCTGGCGAGCGAGACAACCATGAGTTTCTGGCATTTCGGTCTGCAACAAATGACGAAGAAACGACGAAGAATCCCATCGCAAAACAGCAAGTCCAGCGGTCGGAGCTTTGCCTTCGAAAGTCTGGAGTCAAGAGAACTGCTGGCCGCGGATGTCTCGATCACCGAATCCGGTTCGCCCGATCCGGTCGCAGTCAATCAGAACGAGACCTACACGTTAACGGTGACCAACAACGATGCGGCGAATACGGCGAACAACGTCGTCGTGCACGACACGCTGCCGAGCGGCGCCAATTTCGTCTCTGGTTCAACCAACCCGCCGGGCGGTAACGTAAGCGTGTCGTTCAACACCGTAACTGCGGCGATCGGCGACCTGGCGCCCCATACGACGGCGACCGTGACGATTGTCCTCACGTACAGTTCCACGGGGATCAAGACCAATACGGCCACCGTGAGCAGCGATACTTCCGATAGCAACCAGAACAATAACACGGCCAGCGCGACCACCTCGGTGGGAGCGGCCGGCGGCGCTGCAGACCTGTCGATCTCCAAAAGCGGCTCGCCCAATCCCGTCGCCGTCGGCCAAAATGAGACCTACACGCTGACGGTGACCAATCACGATCCGGCGAATTCTGCCAACGGCGTCGTGGCCACGGATACCCTGGCGCCAGGAACGAACGTGGTTTCCATGTCGACCAGCGCCTCCGGCGGGAGCGTGACCTTATCGGGCGGAAAGGTGACCGCAGACCTGGGCACGCTGGCCGCAGGAACCAGCGAGACAGTGACAATTGTGGCAACGTTCTCCCAGACCGGTTCCAAGACCGACACGGCGACGGTTGGCAGCACCACGACCGACAACAATCAAAACAACAACACGGCCAGCTTCACGACATTGGTCAACAGCGGTACGGGCACGCCGACGGCCGATCTGTCGCTCACGGAGACCGGCTCGCCCGATACGATCGACGTCAATCAGGAAGAGACGTATACGCTGACCGTGACGAACAACAGCACTTCAACCACGTCGAACAACGTGGTCATCCACGATACCCTGACCAACGACGCGACGCTCAAGTCCAGTTCCACAACGGCGTCGGGCGGCAGCGTCACGCAGTCGCTGAATACCATCACGGCGAACTTGGGAAATCTCGCCCCAGGGGCGACCGTGACGGTAACGCTGGTCGTCAATTACAATGCCGCCGGCTTGAAGACCAATACGGCGACCGTAACCAGTTCCACCTCGGACGACAACCAGGATAACAACCAGGCCAGCGTGACCACGCCCGTCGGCGCTTCGGGCGGCGCCGCCGACTTGTCGATTGCGGTCGCCGGCTCGCCGGACTCCGTGAACGTCGGTCAGCAGGAGACATACACGCTCACCGTGACCAACAACGACCCGGTGAACGCATCCAGCAACGTCACCGTGACGGATAACCTTCCCGCCGGGGCGGCGGTCGTCTCCGCGTCAACGGACGCCCCGGGTGGAAGCGTGTCGACTTCAAATGGCAAAGTCACGGCCAGCTTGGGAGACCTGGCGGCAGGCGCCAGCGACACGGTCACGGTCGTCGTGACCTTCAACCAGACCGGTTCGAAAACCAATAGCGTCACGGTCGGCAGTCCCACGCAGGATAACAACCCAAACAACAATTCGGCCAGCGTCACGACGGTGGTCAATAATAACACGGGGACGCCGGCTGCCGACATTTCGCTTACCGAAACCGGCTCTCCCAACCCCGTCGGGCTTAACCAGGACGAAACGTACACGCTGACCGTTACCAATAACGACTCCTCAACCACCGCGACCGGAGTCGTGGTCCACGACACGATCTCAAAGAATGCAACGTACGTCTCCGGATCGACGACGGCGACGGGCGGCAACGTCACTCAGTCGCTCAATACGATTACGGCAAACCTGGGAGACATTGCGCCGGGAGACTCGGTCGCCGTCACGATCATCGTGCGATACGGTTCCGTCGGCGACGAGACGAATTCCGCAACGGTGAACAGCGCCACTTCAGACGGCGACCAGTCCAACAATTCTTCCAGCGTCAGTACGACGGTCAGCAAAGGCACAGGCCCTTCAAGCCCTGACTTGTCGATTGCCAAGACCGGATCGCCGAATCCCGTCGGCATCAATCAAGAAGAAACGTATACACTGACCGTGACCAATAACGACCCGGTCAATGCCGCCACCGGAGTCGTGGTCACGGACACGCTGCCGCCTGACGCCCAGGTCGTATCCACCTCCACCAGCGCGTCGGGAGGAACCGTGACGGTCTCCAATGGCAAGGTAATCGCCAGCCTGGGGCAAATGGCCGGCGGCGACGTCGAGACCGTGACGATCGGCGTAACGTTTACTGCCGTCGGCCAGGCGACTGACACGGCCACGGTAACCAGCACCTCGACGGACAGCGATCCGTCGAATAATAGCGCCAGTTTCACGACGACCATCAATAATGGCGCGGGCACGCCCGTGGCCGATCTTTCGCTTTCCGGAACCGGCTCGCCCGATCCGGTCGCCGTCGGCCAGCAAGAAACCTACACGCTGACCGTGACCAACAACGATAACGCAACGACGGCGCACAACGTGGTCGTTCGCGATACTTTCTCCAACAACGCTATTTACGTCTCAGGTTCGACGACCGCCGCAGGCGGGACGATCAACCAATCGCTCAACACGGTGACGGCCGACCTGGGAGACCTCGCTCCTGGAGCGAGCGCCACCGTCACGCTCATCGTCACGTATAACTCCGCAGGTACAGAAACGAATACGGCGTTGGCGAGCAGCTCAACTTCTGATGACGATCAGTCCAACAATACGGCCAATATTACAACGACCGTCGGAGCTACAGGAGGGTCGGCGGATTTATCCATCGAGAAGAGCGGGTCGCCGGAGCCGGTGCGGGTTGGGCAGCAAGAAACCTACACGCTGACGGTGACTAACCATGCTTCCGCGAGCGCAGCCAGCGGCGTCGTCGTGACTGACGACTTGCCCGCGGGCGCGACCGTGGTTTCCACCTCGACCAGCGCGTCGGGCGGATCCGTGACGGTCTCGGGCAACAAAGTCACGGCCAGCCTGGGCAGCCTGGCGGCCGGCGCCAGCGACTCGGTGACGATCATCGTTACGTTTGCCGCCGCAGGATCGGCAACGGACACGGCCACGGTCTCCAGCGTTACCGCCGATCCGAACTCAAGCAACAATACGGCCAGCTTTACCACGGCCGTGCTGGCTGCGACAGGTCACCCGGATAATCTTTCGATTACCCAGACGGCCTCTCCTCAGCCGGACACGGTGGGCCAGCAACTGATCTACCAGTTTACCATTTCCAACTCCAGCGGTGTCGACGCTGCAAACGTCACCGTTTCGGACACGCTGCCGTCCGACGCAACCTTCTCGTCCTCGGCCGCCAGCCAGGGTTCGACCCTGCACTCAGGCGGAAGCGTCACGGCGCTGCTGGGAACGCTGCCGGCCGGCCATTCTGCGACCGTCACCATTGTAGTCACGCCGACGGCAGCCGGCCCGCTGACCAATTCGGCGACGCTCACTGCGAGCACGCCCAATGGCAACGTCGACACGACGAGTTCGAACACGACGCAGATCCTGCCCGCCAGCGCGAGCCAGGCAGGGCTCTCGATTTCACAAACTGCGACGCCCGACCCGGGTTCGGTCGGACAGCCGTTGACTTACACGATTGACGTCGTTAACTCGGGTGCGGCGACGGCGTCGCAGGTGGTGTTGAGCGATCCGCTGCCTGCCGGAGTCCAGTTTGTTTCTGCGTCGTCCAGCACGGGCTCAGCTGCGCTTTCGGGCAATACCGTGACGGCAAATCTGGGCGATCTCGCCGCAGGAGCCAGTGCCAGAATCACGCTTGTCGTCCAGCCGGGGCAGGGCGGGGCGCTGTTGAATACTGCCAGCGTGACGAGCCCTGACGTGAATGGAGGCGCGCCGGTGTCGGGCAGCATCACCAGCATTGTGAATGACACGGGCGGCAGTGGAGGAGGAGGCGGCGCAGGAGGCGGCGGCGGCGACGGAGGAGGTGGCGACGGAGGAGGTGGCGACGGAGGAGGTGGCGGCGCGAGCGGTCACGTCTGCTACCTCGCCGGACAGGCGGGTGATGGTTCGGCCGCGACCTTCGTGCAGAACTTGTATCGCGAATTGCTGGGCCGCGCTCCCGACCCGCAAGGGCAAGCGGCCTGGCTCTCTAGGCTACAGCAAGGCGGGAATTCTGCCGGGAGTCGCGAGAGCGTCGTGCAAGCGTTCCTGAGCTCGCCCGAGTATTTGCGGCACTGGGTGAGTTGCGTTTACGAGAACTTCCTTAACCGTGCGCCGGACGCAGCCGGCTTGCAGTACTGGGTGCAACAGCTTAACCGTCCAGCTGCGCCTGGCGCGGGGATAGACGAGCAGGCCGTCGTTGCAGCGATTCTCGGCTCGTCTGAGTATCTGGGCTTGAATGGCGGAACGGCTCAAGGTTGGATCGGCGGGCTCTACCAAGACGTATTAGGACGCGCCGCAGATCCCGGCGGATCGGCGTACTGGATTCAGCAAGCAAGTCAGCAGGGCGTGCAGCGCAACCAACTCGCTCTGGCTTTCCTCGACTCGCCGGAAGCGCTTCACAAGCTGCTGAATGCGGACTATCCCGTCTCGCAGTCTTCGTCCTCGCTTCCGACAACCGGCGCGCCCGCTTCGGGCGCCTACGCCATGGCCGAACTCACGGGCGGCGGCTGGGAGAATCTCTTTTTCCGTCAATCCAGCGGCCAGGTCAACGATCAGTACTTCGCCGAGCTCGGGGCTCAAACCTCCTGGGACTCCGTCATCGAGGAGATGTTGGCGTCGCGACTCTACTTCAACGCCAACCTGGGGAGCTGAACGACGCCTCGTTCACGTTACTTTGCCCAGGAGCAACAAGCCTGAGTCGTCGGCGTTCATTCTTGACCGCCAACGTATTGAAACCGAGGCAACTTCCGTCCCGCGACTTCGACCAACTCCTCGAACATCTTGCGTGGCCGAACCCACAGGCCGAGCTCTCCGTATTCTTGCCGATAAACAACCAGTTCTTCCTCGGTCTCGCTGTGGCGAGCGACGCCCAGCACCGTGTACTCCTTTCCCTTGTAGTGCCGGTATCGTCCTGGACGGATCGTGGTCATTGGTCGCCCCGAGCTGGCAGCGGTAGCCGCCTCGTCTTGGTCTTTAGCATCACCTCGCTCCTTTTGCGTTTGAAGTCTTCGCCGCGGCCTGAACGTAGCATTCCCTAAGACTCGTCCAACGCAGCTGTTGGGGCTCTGAGTTGTTCGGAAGTTATTCTATCCGTCGCTGATCGCCGTTTGCGAGGGGGCGATGCTGCGGCTCGCCGAAACGTTTCCCGAAGCCCGCTTTGTCGGCTACGATTTATTGTAATCCTTTGTGTCACGCTTTCCGGACCGCTCGGGCGCCACGCCTTGAGCCGACGGCAAGGTTTCTCGCCACAGAACGAATTGCTTGCTGCCAGGGGCCGAAAACTACGAGGAGACTCCATGCACGGCCACGCCGATCTCCACTGGTTGCTTGCATTTCCGCTGCTTTCTCTGGTCTGCACGCTGTTCAGCGTTCTGGTGGGCTGCCTGGCCACCGTGTTCTGGCTCTGGATGCTGATTGACTGCTTGTCGTATGAGCCTTCGCAGGGAAATGACAAAATCCTTTGGGTGTTGGTGATTGTGTTGACTCACGGTTTAGGGGCCGTATTGTATTACTTCATTCGCCGCCCTGAGCGGATCAAGCAATTTGGCAAGTGAAATACGGCAGCTAACTCTCAAGGAGACGCCCCGATGCAGCTTGGACTGGTTACCTATATGTGGGGCGCTGAGTGGGACTTGCCGACTCTGATCAAGAACTGCCGGCTTGCCGGATTCGCCGGCGTGGAGCTGCGCAGCGGGCACAAACACGGCGTTGAACCGAGCCTGCCGGCCGATGACCGCAAACGGGTGGCCGCCCAATTCATGGACAGCGGCGTAGAACTCGTCGGTCTGGGCAGCGCCTGTGAATATCACTCGCCCGATCCGGCGGTGGTCAAAAAGAACGTCGAGCAGACCAAGGAATTCATCAAGCTCTGCCACGATTGCGGGGGGACCGGCGTGAAAGTTCGCCCCAATGGACTGCCGACGGAAGTTCCGGTGCAGCGAACGCTCGAGCAGATCGGCAAGGCGCTCAATGAAGTCGCCGCGTTCGGCGAAGGCTATGGCGTGGCAATCCGTCTGGAAATCCACGGCCGCGGCACGTCCCAGTTGGAGCATATCAAGACGATCATGGACGTCGCCGACCATCCAGGCGCCACCGTCTGCTGGAATTGCAACCCAACGGATCTCGACGGCGCCGGCCTGAAAGCCAATTTCGATCTTGTCAAAAACCGGCTCGGCACGATCCACATTCACGACCTGACCAGCAATTATCCGTGGATTGAGCTGTTCGGTCTGCTCAAGGGTTCCGGTTTTGAAGGTTGGACCCTCTTGGAAGAGGGCAGCCCTACGGCGGATCCCGTGCGGGTGATGAAGTACTATCGGCTGCTTTGGGAACGGATGACGGCCTGACCATGACGGGGCAGGTTTCGTTAACCATGATTGCCCGCGACGAGGAGCGTGTGTTAGCGCGTTGCCTCGCGAGCGTCGCCGATCTGGTTGACGAAATCGTATTCGTCGATACGGGCTCTACCGACGGAACCCGGCAGCTTGCCGCCCAGGCCCGGGATCGGCACGGCCGGCCGGCCAGAGTTTTTCAGTTTGTCTGGATCGACGATTTCTCCGCCGCTCGCAACGAGACGTTGCGTCACGCGCGCGGCGACTGGATTTTTTGGATGGACTGCGACGACTGGCTCGACGAGCCGTCTCGCCATGAGTTGCAGCATCTTTTTGCGACGTTGGCAGACGAGAACGCCGTTTACCAGATGATTCATTCCAGCCCTGCGTCGGCGGACGGGGGCCATCCGGCTTCAGCAGCGCCGCAGGATCGGCTCTTTAGACGCCTGCCGCAAATCCGCTGGGAGGGCCGCGTTCATGAGCAGATCGCCCGTTCGGCGGCTCGATCGGGCGCAATTCTCAAACGGACGAATATTTTCATCCGGCACAGCGGTTACGGCGACGCCGAGTTGCGGCGTCGAAAGGTCGAACGCAACCTGCGGCTATTGGAGTGCCAGAACATCGAGCAGCCGCATGATCCTCATACGCTCTTTTACTTGGGCATGACTTATGGCATGGCGGGCCGGGCGGCGGAAGCAATCCCACAGTTGGAGCATGCCCTGGAACTTTTGCCCGTCCGTTCCCGTTTTCGTCGTCGCGCGTACCTTTTGCTGGCCGACTGTTGGCGCCTGTGCGGCAACCTGTCACGCGCGTTGGATGTCTGCGAAGCCGGAATTTCGCTTTTCCCCGACGACCCGGAGCTTCGGCGGTTGAGGGAAGAAGAAATGCGGCGGGCATAGACCGGCAGGCGGGGGTGACGCGATTCGCCCGTTTCCGGCAAGACCGGCTGCGCGCTACCTCTCGACGCCGTTGGCCAGCGCAGCGCGGAATTTTTCGATGCGATCGGCCATCGGGGCGGGCGACGATAGCTGAAACTCGGCGCCGACCGGTTCCACGCCCAGGCAGATGAAACGCGGTCCGGGCAGCGCAAGCACTTCGGCCGCGTGCGACTGCCATTCATGCAGGTTGTCAAAGGCCGCGACGGCGGGAAATCCCGCGGCGCGAGCGACTCCGGCAAAGTCGACGGCCGCCTGGGCGCCGGCTGTAGCCTGCCCGCCTGTGACTTCATAAATGCCGTTGTCGAGGACGATCAAGGACAGGTTTTTGGCTGCGCTCGCGACGATCGTTACCAGTCCGCCGAGGCCCATCAGCATGCAGCCGTCGCCGTTGAAGGCTACGACCTCCCGTTCCGGAAGAGCCAAAGCGAGCCCTAACGCCAGCATCGGCCCGTGCCCCATGGCCGACGGAATATAATGAAAATCCAGCGGATGTTGAGACAGCTTGGGCCACTCGCGGCTAGCGCCCATGGTGGTAACAACGATCTGGTCGGAGCGCCAATCCGCGAGCGTCTTGAGCGCCGGCAGCAGCGGCATTCGTTTGCGGTGTTGCATCAGCCACGCCCCTCCGCCACCAGGGCGATTCCGGGACGGTCGGCATTGCGGCAGGCGAGATAGTGCTCGGCCAGGCGTTCGCTTTGATCTTCCCGGTCGATCAACGTGTGATCCAGGCCCCAGGCCTGCAAGACCGGTTCCGTGAAGCGCCGGGCCGTGTCGGGCGAATTCTGCAGCAGATAACTCCGATAGCCCACGATGGCGTACAGCGGCAGCCGCAGGTCAAACAGCACATTGCGCAGCGCATCGCCTGACTCGAACATGCCGGTGTTCTGGATGACGACAATCGGCCGCCGGCCGCCCAGGTGCAAGCCGGCGGCGAGCGCCCAAGCTTCGCCTTCGCGGCACACTCGCACCAGGTTGAGCGATGGCGCTGCAACGAGCGCGCTTTCCCAAAGCCCAAGGACCGAGTCGGGCAGCCAGACTACGTCTGTCACCTCGAGCCGTGCGAGCGTTGCTGCGATTTCGGAGCCCGAAAACACGCGATTTCTCCTTCGTACCGCGGAAGCTTCACTTCACCGGTTTCAAAGTCGTGACCCACAACAGCGGCGCGCCGGTTTCATCGATCCGCCATTCGCCTTTGAGATCGACCTGGTGGAGGACTTTCCTCAGGATAATGGCATAGGCCAATCGAGAAGGGGGCAACGCGACGACCGCTTTTTCAAGATCGATGCCATTGCGCGCCAGCGCGTAATGGTCATAAAGCACGGGCGATTTTAGCCGTCCGCCGACAGCCGTCAGCGCGTCGGTCAGCGGTACGTTGTCAAACTCAACGTTCAACTGCTCAAACAGTTCGGGAAGCAGTTCTCGGGCGGGCTTGTCCGCCGGCCAGCCAACGGGCCAGGGGGTCGGATTCGAGGCGCCTTTCGCGATCACGTACTCTGGCCGCTTTCGCGCGTCGAGCCGCGGCGCCATCGTCAAGCCCGCCGAGCGAAGCAGGTAGGCTAACGAAGTGCCGGAAGAAATGCCTTGCAGGTCTTCGCGGACCGGCTCGGCGCGTTGCAGATCGGGCGCGGCCAGTCGATCGACCGAGAGTGGAAGTTGAAGCCGCGCGGCAATGCGAGCCACCGCCTTCTGGACTTCCAAATTTTTGGTTGAGAAATCGACCTTTTGAGACAGGTCGGCGTTGACCGCGGCGAACTGCGAGGGCGTCAGGCCGAATGGCAGCTTGTCTCCCGCTTGCACCCGCTCCGGGCCTTCCTCGCGGAGCTTCGTCAGCCATTCGGCCAACTGGCCGCGGTCGCGAGACGAGAATTTGCCGCCCGGCACGACCAACTGTCCGCTGGCTCTCAAAATTCCCGTGACACGATAGACCGGACTGGTTTGAGTTCCGCCGACCTTGATCTCGGCCTTGTCGCCAGAGATGGCTTTGCGGATCCGGAGGTTATCGACTTTCAGCTCGGTGAGCAGCCGGTACCATTCCTGCTGCGTCGTCACAGGGAAGTTGGCATCCATGACCAATTCCAATTCAACTCGTCCAGCCGCGGTCACCGAAGACTGAGAGCCCATGCAGGCCACGAAGACGGCGGCTGCAATCAAGGCAGGGCGTGATGACATGGCAAGACCTTCCGGAAGTTCGGGCCAGGATAAATCGCTTATCCTGAGTATAGCACTTCCGGAACCGCTGGCGGGCGATTTGGGAGCCAGATGCGGCGGGCCAGAAAAGGGTGCAATTCTCCCTTTGCTTGCCTTGCCAGAATTGCCTTGCCGCTCAATACCGGCTGGGCCGAGCGCCCGCGGATTGTACGGGGGGCAGATATTGCAAACGAGCTTCGCGCTCTTCGCCTGTCTTCGATGGATTCGCCTCGGGGGCTTCGTCTCCAGACGATTCCTGCTCGGCGTCGCTGCCAGGCGCGTGAGCGTCTGCCGGCGCCTCCGGAGCAGCCTCTTCTTGAGACGATTCGCGGATGCGCTCCGAGTCTCGCAGGCGGTTTTGCGGACGCTGACGCGGCTCGAACGCTTCTAGTTCAGGCTCTTGGGCAGGCCCGCTGGCGGGCACTCGCATGCCATTGCCTGACGGCGCTGCGGGCGCGTTGGGCGCCGCGTTGGGCCCCTGGCGGCGAGCCGAAGGCGGCATCGGATTGTTGGCGGTGAACAGAGACGGGCGCCCCGAGCCGTTCAGCTCTGCCGTAAGCGACGCCACCCAGTCGCGAGCCGCATCGAGCTTCGGATTGGCTTGCAACGCCAACGCAAAGTGTTCCAGCGCCTGTCGCTGGCGGCCACGCTTGTTGAGCAAGAAGCCGATGTTGTAATGCGCCGCCGCTACGCCATGGGCGTCGGTCAGATGGGCCAGGGCCTCATCGACGCGTCCCTGCGCGACAAGCACGGTGGCGATATTGTTGCGATACAAGATGCGATCGGGCTTCAATTTGATTGCGTGCTGCAGGGCGGTCACCGAATCGTCGTACTTGCCCTGCCGGGCGTAGCACAGGCCCAGATCATTGAATGCCGAGGCGTCTTTGGGATGATACTTTGTCGCTTCTACATAATGTTTGGCGGCTCGATCCAGTTGTCCTTGCCGATCGAAGAGCCTGGCCAATCCTAGCAGGGCGCCAAGGTGGTGAGGGTCCATCTTGAGCGCCTTGTGATACATTTCTCGCGCGCTTTCGGTGTCGTTTTCGCGAACCCGAAGGTCGCCCAACGAGACGTACAGGTTGGCGTCGGGCGGTTTCGGCTTCTCGGCAAGCGAAACCGGATCCACGAGGCGCGGAGCCGGCTTCTTGGTCGACGCCAGGCTGAAGACCTTCGACACCGACTGACCGAAACTCGAATCGCCAACCTTAGCGGCGAATTCCTTGACGGGACCTGGCTTGGCCGGCTGCCCCAGCGAGGGGGCCATTGATAAGCCTGCCTGCTGTTTGGCGGATGAGGACGCGCAACCCGCCCCCAGCACTAACAAGCCGGCGGCCTGCATCAGCGACAGGAATGTGATGGTGCGCACCACTGAGACTCTCCTTAAAGATATGCCAAGCGAGGGTCGCGCACGCTGAAGCCGGACACCCGGGCTGCCGGACGATGCCTGTTCCAAGACGGGCGTGACCGATTCTTCGCTTGTCGCGCGACGAAATCCGTTTCGGCGCATTCGTGCGAGGCTGTACTTGGCGCCGCGAGCGGGCGCCGTGCGGCCCCTTTCTCAACATCGACCTTCGCCCGCTGCGCGCTAAACGAGATTTGGGAGATTAGACGGGTTTTGCCGAATTTGACGGCGCCCTGTGCATGTCGTCTCAAACGCCGAAAACCCTCTCGGCCGGCTTGCGATGGGGCGCCATCGGCTGCCGACCAAGAGGGCCGTTGTGGACGATGCGAGTTTGCTTGCGAGGCGACCCGATTGGGCCCTTAACGGGCCGTGCTGGCATCGGTGGAGGGAACTCCGCCGCCGCCCGAAGCTGAGGGAAGACGCGGGTCCGGCGCGCTGGCGTTGTAGCGAGCGCCGATGTTGTTGATGTACTCGGCCGACCAGCCGCGGGGCCGGACGTACGACTCGGAAATTTGAGGACTCTCGCCCGGATGGAGCACTCGCTGGGCAAATTCCGCGACGCTGCGCTGCCGATTTGCCGTGTCCTGCGGGTTCTTGCCTCGCAGCACGTAAATCTGCCGGTGCCCTGGCGGGTGTTCGATCAGGATATCGCGAGCCTTCAGTTCGCCGGCTCCGATCAACTCGCCCGTTTCCGGATCGAAATGCTCATCCGACAGGGTGTTCTGCACCTGCCAGCCGTTGCGAATCATGACCTCAAAAGGCGAGCGAACGGCCATGCGGTCGGGAATGTTGAACGGCTGAGGCCAGCAGTTATTGCGACGGCAATCACGCCGCATCCAACTGAACCACTCGCCGGCGTAAACCGGGCTTGGGGCGGCTACCGCCGCCAGGGTCAACAACAGCCACGCATTTCGACGCATCCTGCATTCCTCCCTGCTCGGAGCCGCGATTGCGGGCGTTCCTGAGGGGGGCGCCAGCATGGACGGCCAAACTGTCTCCGTTGTGGGGCCTCAGCGCAGCGCCGAAGGGCCGACATGCACAGGTGATCCGGCGCTGGGCGCCTCGCCTGGCGAGAAGCCGATCGGCTCCGACGACTTGCGCTGCAGAATCTGCTGCTACTGCGCCGAGAGCGGGGACCGTGTCTTCACGCGCGACCATCCGTGCCCTTAACTTATCGGCAAGGCGGCGGTCAGAGTTCCGTTTCGTGGGAGAAGATTCCGCTTGGGCGCCTTGTGCGGATCAGTCCGCGCCCATCATCGGGAACATGTCGCGAACCATGGTGATCGCCGCCGGGCCGACAAGCACCACGAAGATGCCGGGAAAAATGAAGATCACCAGCGGAAAGATTAATTTGACGGCGGTCTTGGCGGCCTTTTCTTCGGCCAATTGCCGTCGCCGGGTTCGCATCGAGTCGCTTTGCACGCGCAATGCCTGGGCAATACTTGAGCCGAATTTGTCCGCCTGGATCAAAATGGCCGCCAAGGCCCGCAGGTCGTCTACGCCGCTGCGGATGCCCAATTCGTGCAGCACCTCGGCCTTCGGCCGGCCGACCTGCAGTTGGAAGTTGGCCAGGCCGAATTCTTCGGCGATGACCTTGTAGGTTGTTTTCATCTCCTCGGCCACCTTGCGCATCGCCTGGTCGAGCCCCAACCCGGCCTCGACGCAAACAACCATCAGGTCCAACGCGTCGGGCAGGCTCAAGAAGATGGCTTCCTTGCGCTTCTTGGTCAGAAACCAGAGCCCGATTTCGGGCAGGTAGAACATCGCTCCGGCGCAAATCGCCGCGGACATCAACGCTTTCTGGTTGATTTCCGAGACAGTCGCCAGCGTGACCCCGCTGAAGAGCAGGCCCGCCAGCAGTCCCAATCCCTTCAAGCCCAGAAAGATCGACGGGGCCGCCTCGCTGCGGAAACCCGCGTTGGCCATCCGCGTTTTGAGCTTATTGACTTCGTACTCGCTCTTCGGCTGCAGAGGTTTGGCCAAGGCTGGCGAGGCCTTGGCCAGCACGCGCGTCACGGCGTCGGACTTTTTGACGACGGCGCCTGGTTCGTCTTCGCTCTTGCGACGCCGCAAAGCCGGGTTCTTCAGCTCGTCGAGTCGCTCGACGGCGCGGCTGCGGCCGCTCGCCATGCGGTCCAGAACCCACCATGTGCCCAGGGCGAACAGCCCGAACACGGCGAACGGCAGCAATCCTTCGAAATCGATCAGGGTAGCGAATAACATGGCCGCGGGCTCACACTTTGATATTGACGATTTTGCGGATGGCCAGCGCGCCGAGCACTTGCATCACGATGGCGCCGGCGAGCATTTGCTTGCCCATCGGATCGGTGAACAGCATCATGATGTAGTCGTGGTTCAAGCGATAGACGGACACGAACAACAGCGGCGGCAGCGCCAGCAGCACGGCTCCTGAGAGTCGGCCTTCGCCGGTCAGCGCTTGCACCTGCCCCCAGATTTTGAACCGCTCGCGGATGATGTACCCGATTTTGTCGAGGATTTCCGCCAGGTCGCCGCCCGTCTGACGCTGCAAAATAATGTCCGTCGAGAAAAACTTCAGGTCGAGGTTGGGAATGCGCTCGGCCATGTTCGTCAGGGCCTGTTCCATCGGGATGCCCAGATTCTGTTCTTCGAACACGCGTCCGAATTCGACGCCGACCGGCGCCGGCATTTCGTCTTGAACCAGGTTGAAGCCCGCCGCCAGACTGTGCCCGGCGCGCAACGCTCGCGAGATCAACTCCAAGGCGTCCGGCAACTGCGCGGCGAAGGTCTTGAAGCGTTTCTTGCGGCGGTACATCAACCACAGTAAGGGCAGCGAACTGGCGCACAGGCCCACCAGCGGCGCCAGGGCCAAGCCCGCATTTCCGACTACGGCGCCGACGGCGCCCAGCAAGAACAACACGCCCGAGACGGCGAAGAACGTCGGCGCCGTCAGGTTCGTGTCCGCCTGCTCGAACAGCAGACGCAGCCGGTCGAAGCGGTGCAGGATGGCTTCGAACACGTTGGGTACGGAGTCCAGCGGGTGCGCCAGCACGCTGTCGTTGAGCAACGACTCCTTGGCCGTCGCCGACGTCGTCAAGCCGGTAAGCACGTCCAGCCGGTCCTCGACCTTGCTGGACGTTTCGCCGCGAAACATCATCGATACGCCCGCGACCAGGGCGGCGACGCCGACGAAAGCCGCGATGCTGATAAGGAGTACGGGATCCATAACTCAGTCCACCAACATGACGCGTTGCCGGAAGGCGCTGGCGGGCAAGCGGACGCCGGCCGACTCCAGCCGATCCATAAAACCAGGGCGGATGCCGGTGGCCTCGAACTTGCCGTACGCGCGGCCGCGCTCGTCGATGCCCTCTTGAATGTAATGATAGATGTCTTGCATCACGATCGTGTCCTGCTCCATCCCGATGATCTCGGTAATGTGCGTAATCTTGCGCGGCCCGCCTTGCAGGCGGTTGGCCTGGATAATCAGGTCGACGCCGCTGGCGATTTGCTGCCGCATGGCCTTCAAGGGCAGCTCGAACCCGGCCATGGCGATCATGGTTTCGATACGCGCCACGGCGTCGCGCGGCGTGTTGGCGTGAATCGTGGTCAGCGAACCTTCATGGCCGGTGTTCATGGCCTGGAGCATATCCAGCGTTTCCGGACCGCGGCATTCGCCGATGATGATGCGTTCGGGACGCATACGCAAAGCGTTGCGGACCAGGTCGGTGGCGGTAATCGCCCCCTTGCCTTCGATGTTGGGCGGCCTGGTCTCCAGACGCACGACGTGGTCCTGCTGCAGTTGCAGTTCCGCCGCGTCTTCGATTGTCACGATACGGTCGGCGCCGGAGATAAAGCTGGACAAGGTGTTAAGCAGCGTCGTTTTGCCGGAGCCCGTGCCGCCGGCGATGATGATGTTCAATCGGGCCTTGATGGCGCCTTCCAGCAGCATCACCATCTCGGGCGTGAAGGCCTTGTAGTTCAGCAGGTCCTCCAGCTTCAGCGGATTGGCGCCGAAGCGACGAATCGAGACCGCGGCGCCGTCGAGCGCCAGCGGCGGAATGATGGCGTTCACGCGGGAGCCGTCGGGCAATCGCGCGTCGACCATCGGGCAGACTTCGTCGACGCGCCGCCCGACGCGCGACACGATGCGGTCGATGATCTGCATCAGGTGCGAATTGTCGCGGAAGACGACGTTCGTCTTTTCCATCTTGCCGCGGCGCTCGCAGTAGATGTTTTTCGGACCGTTGATCAGGATATCGCTGATCGTCGGGTCTTTCAGCAGCAGTTCCAGCGGGCCGAGGCCGAACGTTTCATCGAGCACTTCCTCGACCAGCCGTTCTCGCTCGGCGCGGTTGAGCAGCGTGTCTTCGGCGTCGCACAGGTGCTCGACCACCAGGCGGATTTCGCGGCGCAGGACGTCTCCGTCCAGGTCGCCGACCTTGGACAAGTCGAGCTTGTCGACCAGCTTGCCGTGAATGCGGCGCTTGAGATCTTCGAAGTCGGATTCTTGCGATTTTTCGCCGCTGCGTGCGGCAGTGGGGAGAGACTTGGCCATGGCTGACTTGTTGTGACGGTGAGGTTTTTCGAGGTAGGTCAATCGCGCACGCGGAGCGCAAAGCGCTCGCCTCAGCAAGCATAGCTCACGAAACGGAGCGCCGACGCGACGGAATCAGTTTCCAGGAATTCGAGCGAGGCTTGGCCTTCGCTCCCTGGAGAACTTGCTTGCGGCAACCTATTTGGCCGGCTGGCCCTTGCCCTTGATGGGCCACAGATTGAAGAAAGAGCGTGCGCCTGATTTGGCCGCGTCGCTTTCGCCACCCTGCTCCGAATTGGCGCCGGAAAGCGTTTGCGCCAGATTGACGACGGCTTGCGTAATGGCCGCCTTGGGCGCCTGTTCCACCAGCGGCACGCCGTTGTTGCGGACCTCGACCATCGTGCGGTAATCGTTGGGCAATTGCCAGAAGATCTCGCGGCCGATCGTGTCCTGGGCCTTCTTGAGGCTGATGTTGCCATTGTCCAGGCCGACGCGGTTGACGATGATCTTGACCTTGTCGACCACGCCTTTCATGTTGCCGAACGACATCATCAAACGCACGACGTTCCGCAGGCAAGGCAAGTCCAACTGAGTGACCAGCAGGATCTGGGTGGCCATCTGCAACGCGACCTGGTCGAGTGCGGAGTAGCTCTTGGACAGATCCAGCACGAGATGCGTGAAGGTCGCCTTCAACAGGCCGATGACGCGTTGCAGGTCGTCGGGCGTGATCAACGCCATGTCTTCCATCTGCAGCGGGCGCGGCAGCAGAAACAAGCCGGAAGAGTGCTTGGTCAGCGACCGCTTCAATAGCGCGAAATCGAGACGCGTGACGTTCTGCGCGACGTCGACGAGCGTGTAGTCGGGGATCGTATCGAGAAATACGTCGGCGTCGCCCAGGCACAAATCCAGGTCGACCAGCGCCACCGTGTTCTTGGGATCCTGAGCCAGGGCGCATCCCAGATTGACGGCCAGGCTCGTCGCGCCAACCCCGCCGGTAGCTCCGGCGACCGCGATCACCGAGCTGCCGCGGGCTTTCGCTTCGCCGCGGCCGAATTTACGGTCGCTGATTCGTTCCAACGAATCGAGCAGATCCTGCAGCCGCACGGGCTGGTTCAGGAACTCCTTGGCGCCGGCGCGCATGGCGCGCAGGATCACCTTGCCGTCGGACGACGAACTGAGCACGAGGATGCTGCACTCAGGCGACGTTTCATTCAGTCGATGGACCAGGTCCAGGGCCTTGTCGACGTCCTGGTCGAGGGCCACGATGCCAATGTCAGGGTGGGTTTGAGCGACTACGTCCGCGAAGAATTCATACCGCGAGCACTCGGCTTCCAGCCAGACCCGGTCCATCCCCAACAGCATGGTCTTCAAACTATCGCGAGTGGCGTCGCAGGGGTCGACGATCGCCAGGCGGAGCACGTTACTCATTACGTCTGTTGCCTTGTTACGCTCTTGCTTCGCGCGCGACGGCGAATGGTGCAGACGGCCGCAAGCGACCGCTGCGCTGATTCACGTCCGTTTCCTGATGCACCCTACGTCTAACGTAGGTCATAACCGGTGGGACCGATGAATCCCGGCGCCGTTTTCTGGCGTTTCGGCGCCGCGGGCGCCGCCGGCATGGTCCGAATAGACGCTTTCTGCAGGCTGGACCGGCCAGCCGCCGCCGGCGAGGCGTTGCGGCCAGGCATGAAAGCCGCCGGCTGTCGGCGGGACGAGGGGCTGATTTCAGGCAGGCGGATGGTGCGGCGGTGCGATTGCCCGTCGGCCTTCGGCGCCGCGGCCCGAGGGGCGGCGGGCGGCTGAGATCTGGCCGGCGGCAGCGGCGCTTCTTGAGTTCCCGGCGGCACGCGTTCCTGCATTCGCACCGAGCCTGGAACCACCGTGCCGTCAGGATCCACGGGCATCATCTGGCCCTGCATCGCTCCGCCCGGAACTGCCCCGCTCGGCATTGGGCCGCCGACCGGATGGTAGCCGCCGTTAAAGGGACCGTTCGGGTAGGGGCCCAACAATTGACCGGTTGGATCGCAGTTGGGCACTTCCACGTGGCCCCGCGAATAGAATTGCCAGTCGCTGGGCACGCTGCTGGCCATGCCCGGAAGCGAGGTCGGCACGTCGCAGGGGTCCATGGCCTCGACAAGCTGCGGAGTCACCAGGATCAACAGTTCGATCTCGTTGATCGCCTCGGTCATCTTGCGGAACGGCACGCCAAAGAACGGCAGGTCGCTCAGCCAAGGGACGCCGCGCGTGTCATCTTCAATGCGCATCTGCACCAACCCGGCGATCGCCAGCGTCTGCCCGGCTTGCATTTCGGCGCCCGTATCGATTTCGCGAGTGCGCAAGCCCGGCACGGTGGTTCCGTTGATGGATACGCTGCGCGATTCGTCGATCTCGCTCACCCGTGGCCGGACTTCCAGGCGGATGGCTCCGTTGCCGAGCACGATCGGCACGAAATCGACCTGGGTGCCGAATTTCTTGTACTGGATCGACAACGTGCCCAAGCTTTGCGGCACCAGAATCGGGAATTCGCCGCCGACGTTGAAGAACGCCGGACGGCCGCTGACGGTCGTCAATTGCGGTTCGGCGAGCACCTTGGCGACGCTCCGCGCTTGGAGCACGTCGAGCACGCCGAAGAAGGAATTTCCGGGGCTGACCACGCCGTAAGTGAACGTTTGCGCTCCGGCGGCGGCCATGCCGGTTCCCGCCGTAAAGCCTTGGGGAGGCGTGCCAGCCGCGGCGGAGGCCTTGATCAGACCGCCTACGCCTTGCACGGCCAGATCGCCGCGGCTCGTCAGGTTGCCCCAGTCGAAACCGAGTTGGCGCAACTTCGTACGCGAGACTTCGTAGACCTTGATCTGCAATAACACTTGCTGCACGCCGCCGACCGTGATGTTGTTGAGCACCTTGGGGTGATATTCTTCCGAAATGGCGATGATCTTGCGAACCATGTTCGGATCGTCGACCCAGCCGGAAATCATCACGCTGTTGGGCAGCGGCGTGACCTTGAGCGCCGCCTTGGGAAACAACTGTTTCAGCAGCATCGTCAACTCCTGGCTGTCGGCGAATACGATCACATCCACCGAGTGGACGTTGTCGTTCTCGTCCCACAGGTTGACCTGGGTCACGCCGGGCTTCTTGGCCATAATCTGGATCTGCGTGGCCGAAAGAGGCGTCAGCTCAAGAATGTCAGGATTGTTAACCTGGGCTCGCGGAATCTTCTGGTCCAGCGTCAAGATGCGGCTCGTGTTGACGATCAATTCCATCGACTCGTTCGCGCCTTGCACCTTGTGCACCACGGCTTGCGGCGCCTCAACCTTTAACTGCTGCGCTGCCGCAAAACGAGGATTCGAAGCGATCGCAATGCAAGCGGCAATGCCCAGGCATCCCGCTAACGCCGGCAGCCGCTTGCAGCCCGCTTGAATCGAAGCCCCAAGTTGAGCGGCAATGGGCCGCAGCAATGAAGTCAGCATCCGTGGTGCTTCCTTGGATTAATCCGTTAATTCCACTCATTCTGCTCACGGCCGTCGTTTCCTTGACGGCCAGCCGCTGACGCATCCGTTCAGGCGGCGATTGATCTGATTCTAGCCTGCATGTCTGCCGCCAACTTCGCTCGCGCGTCGAACGACGGAAGCAAGAGCTCGGCCGGCGATCGCGGTTCAGAAGTCCGTCTGCGAAGCAGCCGCTGGCGGGGCGTCCTCTGGAGACATGTCGTCGGTCGTTCCTTCATCGGTCGGGGCATTGTCTTCGGTCGATGGCAGTTCCGGTTGGCCGAGGCTGGTCATCGGCGCCGAGTTTCCGCCAACATGTTCGGGCGGATGCTTGTCGTCCGGAAACTCGAGCGTCTCGGCATTCGGGCCCCGGATCAGCAACATCGTGAAAGTTTTGGGCGGCGCTGGCGGCGCAACAGGCGTCAGTTCCGGAGCCGGTGCAACCGCTGGCGCCGGCTTCGGGGGCGCCGGCTCGGCGGGTTTCAACAGGCTCAGCAGTCCTTCCTTCGTGTCCGGAGCGGCTCCCTTCGGAAGGTTCGATTGAATGCCGGTCAGCAGTTCCTGGACGTCGGCGCCGTCGGTCGGGTCGTCGCTGTCGTCCTTTGCGCTGCGCATGACAAGCTGCACCGAGCCGAGTTGGGCGGCGAGCATCACCAGTTCCGCCTGGTTCGGCGTGACGAGCAAAGAGATCGTCTTGGCGGAAACGGTCGCCTCGTCGTTGCGACTGAACAGGTCGTCAACGGCGAAGACCTTGATGTTCTGCAGAAAGGTCTGCGTCCGCGCGTAGGGAATGCCCCTGCCCTGGTTTTCCGAGATGTGTACCATCACGTCGACGCGGTCGCCCGGAAGAATCATGCCGCTGCTGCTGCTCACGGCATCCACACGGATGGGGACGACGCGATACCCCTTGGGAATCAGGTCTGTCGCGCTTTGCCCTTTTTCGCCCGGCGCCAGCAGCTTCGCTTCCAGGATCGGCTCTCCCGGGTAAAAGCGCTGCTTGCAACGCCGGCCTTCGACGTCTTCCAGTTTGCTCAGAGATCCCGCGGGAACTTTGGCCTTAGGCCACTCTTCAAGCTTCAACATTTCGGCCGTCAACGGGTCGCCAATGCCGATTTCGCCGAGCGCGACGAATATCGGCGTCGTTTCGCCGGCGTTAGCCGAGGACCCGACGCTCCGATTGGCCATCACCTGATTGATGCCGATCGAAGCCACCAGGCCGCAACCCAACGCCAGAACTAACAGAACCAGTGATTTAGGACGCATGTCCCCCCCTCAAGCCGCCACTCGGTGAGGCTCGCTCTCGTTGCGGAATGGCTCCGACTGAGCGCGGCCTCTTGTTTGCCTAGGTTCGCGAACGATCACGGCTCCGGCCGTTACCATCGTTCCAACTAACAACATTGGCGACCTTCGCCAAATGACTTGATCGAATCGAGCGCCGCCCGCAACGGCCGCCGGTTGACCACAACCGTTACCACGCGTCCGAAGCGAAGAAGCGCTACAACCGGCGCCCGAACGGAGCCGATCGCCAGCGAATCCTAGTCAAACGGGTAATGGCGCCGCACGGTCGCGACGCGCCGTTTCCCATCGATTTTTTCGGCACAACCGGCAGATCTTCTCCACTTTCAAATCGCACTCTGCACGATTTCGAGGATGGAGGCTGACTTTTACGGCGCCGGCGACGTTCAGCGCGGCGTTAAATCAGCATTCCAGCCCAGGCGAAGTAAAGGATGGAACCGATCGCGATCGGAATGCCGTAAGGCAAGAGCAGCATGGAGCTTTTGCGTCCTGCGGCGATCGTCGACAGTTGGTCGGGATCGCGAATCGCCCAAATTTCATTAGCAATCAACCAGAATTGACTCAAGTGCTTGTCCCATGCCTTGCGGTACAGGACCATCAACACGGCGATGACGCCCCCAATCAAGGCCGATACGCAAAATGCATAGACCAGGGTGAGTGGAGCCGCCAGCCAGGCGCCGACGCCTGCGAGCAGTTTGACATCGCCGGCGCCCATGCCGCCGATGGCGTACGCCGGCAATAGCAGCGCCAGACCGACCCCGGTGGCCGCCACGCTCCAGCCAAGCCCTTCCCAGCCCATCGTGGCGCCGCAATAGACCCATCCGCCGACAATCATCGGCAGCGTCAGCCAATTCGGCACCTTGAGCTTCCAGCCGTCTATGACAGCGGCCACGATCAAGGCGAGCGTCACGAACCAGATAGGCCAATGCTGAGTCAAAGTTTCAGTTGCAGGGATAGAAGGGAACACGCTGATCTCCGTTCGATTTTTCAGTGAGGACGCTCGCGAGGCGGACAAGGGCGCGCGGCGCCGGCGGCTTTACCCACGGGTTGAAAACAGAAAATTCAAGCCGGCCGCCGCCAAAGCGAACAGCGTCAGCAGCACTTGGGCCGCGCCCGCCATATTTTCCCAGGGAATTACCGGATACATCTGACTTGCCTCCTGGTTCCATGTCACGCAACTGCGCAACTCCAAGAACCGTATATTCCCAACCATAGGTCAGAAAATCGCGCCGAGACGGCCGTTTTATCTCTTTTTTTCCTGGAACTTACCCGAACGGCCTCGCTTGACTGTCGCGGTGCGTGGCATAGGTGTTAAGGCAGGACCTGCGCGACGCAAGCAGGCTGAACCGATCGCTTCCCCGGCCGCCGCGCCTTGCCTCAAGCGAGAACCTGACATGAAGACCGTCGACCGGCTGCTGCAGCGCTGGCGCATCGCCAAGATTCGTCCTTTTCTGAAGCCGGGCGCCCGACTGCTCGACATTGGCTGCGCCGATGGAGCGTTGGCGCGTCTCGCGCCGGAGGTGGGCGCATACTTGGGGGTCGATCCCGGCATCGAAGATTCGGATTCCAACCCGAACTGCCGACGGATCAAGGGGCGCTTTCCCGAGGCGCTTCCGGACGATGCTGGCGAGTTCGACGCTATCGCCATGCTGGCGGTCCTGGAACACATCCCGCCGGCTGCTCAACATTCGCTGGCCGAAGCTTGCCGGCGCTATTTGCGTCCCGGAGGGGTGGCGTTGATCACCGTGCCCTGCCCGGCAGTCGATTACTTGTTGGCCGCGCTGAAATTCCTGCGCGTCATCGACGGCATGAGCCTGGAGGAACACTACGGCTTCGACGTCCGGCAAACGCCCGCGTGCTTTGTCGGCGCCGGATTGCCGTTGCTCGTACACCGTCGTTTCCAACTGGGCTTGAACCATCTGTTCGTGTTTCGAAAACCGCCCGACTCGATGACCGCAAACGCAGACGGCCGGCGCGAGGCGGAACTGGCCGCAACGTCGGCGTGATGAAACGCTAGCTCTCGGAGCGGGCCGGATAAATCCACGGCGATGCGGCATGCACGAGCCAAAAGCTGAGACCGGCGATCATGACGCCGGCAAGCACGTCCGCGAAATAGTGCCAGCCCGTGGTCATTGTCGAAAGGACGACCAGCACGTTGAGCGAGGCGAATGCTGCAAACAGCGCGCGGCGGCGCAGGAAGGCCAGCGCCATCAAGATCGCCTCGGCCGTGTGGAACGACGGAAACGTCACCAGGCCGGCCGCGCCTTGCAGCGAGACGCTTCGCATTTCGCCGCTGCGAAGCTGCTGAAAGTGCTCCAAGTAGTGTGCTTGATCGGGCGAAAGTTCGTAACCGTAGTAGCTGAAAGGCCCATCCGCCGGAAACGCTGCGAACAGCGCTACGGTCAGCATCGCGGCGACGATATCCTGCATGATGAAGGTTTCCAGCGATCTTCGATCGCCCAGCAGGCCCAGCAGGATGACGATCGCCGGCAACTGAAACAGCAACGTGCCGTAGGCGGCGTCCATCATCCAGCGCACAGCGCCGTGTTCGGCGGTCCACTCGCGGATGGCAGGCACGCTTACCCCGCACCAGCGGTCGAAACCCGCAAGTTGTGCGTCGCACAGCGGACGTGCGAAAGTTGCGACCGCGTACATCAAGACCGTGAACGCAGAAATGAACGCGATGGTTTGCGCCAGAACGGCCAGGCAGAGTACGAACCTCTCTTCGCGGCGGCGATAATAATAGATCGCCGGTGCGCCCAGCAGCGCCAGGTATCCGGCCGACGGCATCAGAGTCTGCCAGGGGACTCGCAGGCCCTGCCGCGAGCAGAGCGCGACGTCGACCGCCGCAATCAGGGCAATGACGCCCCACTTGATCGCGGAATCGCGGCTGATCCAGGCTTCGAAGGCGGAAGCGGCAAGATTGGGTTCGGATAGCGCTAAGGCAGCGGCGCGGCGTTCGGACATGCATCGAATTCCTGGGGAGCGAAAGGCGGGGCGAGCGCGCCGCTTCTCTCCAAACCTAGCTGCGCCCGAGCTCCAGCGCCGCAATTATAAAGGCGGACCGCTTTGCGGCGTTCAAGCGGCGTCGGCGCGAAAAAAAACCCCTTGGATCGTTGTCCTGCGACCCAAGGGATTTAGCGGTTGAAATGGTAGTTGGCTTGCGGGGCGTCGTGCCGCGCACAGCGGGGCGCGACCTGCGACTAGGAACTGGTAGTGCCTAGCGAGGTGCTGACGTTCTGGAACACGGCGCTGGCTTTGCTGCCCACGCTCGTGATCGCCGTCAAGCAGACGATGACAATCAGCGCCAACATGACGGCGTATTCAACCGCAGTGGGGCCATCTTCCGAAACGAGGAAACGTTGCACCTTCAGAGCGAGATTCTTCATAATGTCCTCCGCTTTTCTTGTTGGTTCGTCCTCGGCCGGCATGACGCCGCCGGCCCGGGCGCAGGACGAACCGCTTTTGGTGAATGGGGCCTGGAAGACGCTAACGCCGACTTGCGCCGGCGACGGCTTGCAAAGCGTTTTCCAAAACCCGCATTCGGCTAACAATCGCCTTGCTCTCAGGAAAGCCGATCAATGGAGGCGCTTGTTCGGCGTCGTCCCTTCGGCAACCAGGCTTCCGTCCGAGCGAACTCGTCCGGCCCTTGGCTTTGCGCACGCGGCCTTACGGCCGGTTTGCCCTTTCGAGGATGCAGTGGCGGCAAGCCTTTGCGCAGGCCCTTTCCGGGAAGTCAAAACAGGAAGTGTCGTTGAGAAATCACAGAAAGGAAACCAACACAGGGCCGACCTCGCGGCCGGTCCCAACAGCAACGATCGTGAATACGTTCCTTGCTGCTTACGAAAACCTAGTTCAGCTTCGCCGCATGTCAAATCGACGGCTTTAACAATTCTGAAGATTTTTTTTGGCCGCGTTTCAAGCGATGAAAATCTCGCCCGAACGCCGACAATCTCGCCCGGCGCCGGCATTCGCTGCGGCTGTGAGCCCCTGTGCTAGGTTTGACTCGTGAACGCTTCGCCTGATCCCCCAACGACGACTCCTTTCGCCTCTCGCACCTGGCGCTGCGTGGCGCTGGCCGGGCTGTTTGTCTTCGTGCTGGCGGCCGTCTGTCTCTCCGGTCCCGGGAGAATTGACGTGCTCGACGGACTGACGCGGTACGAGGTGGCTCGCAGCCTGGTCGAACATGGCGACTCGATCGTGCGCGACCAGCGCGTCGGCTTTCTGGTGTTCCACGGCCGGAACGACCGCCGCTACACGACTTACCGCTTTCCTCATTCCGTCCTGGGCGCGGCAGCAATCTGGCTGGCCGATTTGAGCGGCCCGAGCGCCGAGCCGCGGCGGCATTTCTTCTTTTCCTGTATCGGCGCATTCGCGTGCGCCAGCCTGGCGGTCATCTACGCGTTCTGGTTCCTGCAACAAGGACAATCGTTGCCGGCGGCGCTGCTGTGGGCGCTAGCCGGCGTGTTCTGCTCGCCACTGTGGTTTTACGGAACAACTACGTTTGACGACTGCTTGGGCGCCCTTGCGGTCGTATCGGCGCTGGTCGTGGCGACGGTATCGCGTCGCAGGATGCCATCCGTCGGGGCCGCCGTCGCGGGGGCGATGCTCGGCCTGGCGTTCAATTGCAAACCGCCCCTGGCGATCTTTCTGCTGGCGGCGCTGGCTGGCAACACGGACGAACGAACGCCGCTTAGCCGCCAACGCGCCCGTCTGACCTGGATGTTCGCCGGACTCTCGCTCGGCATTGCCGCTTATGTCGGTTATGATCTGTATAAGTTTCCGCCTGGAATGACGGATCTGAGCAAGGACCTGGCCGGCTATGCGCCGCTCTGGCCGGGACGCCCTCTATTTGGCCTGCTCGGGCTGACTGTCAGCCTTGGTGCCGGCGCGCTGTGGTATTGGCCGCCCGTTTGTATCGCCTTGGCCGGATTGCGCCGGTTGTCGCGATCTGAGCGGTGGTTCGGACCGTGGACCATGGCATCGCTCGCCATTTACCTCGCGTTTATCGCCACGCTGTCGTTCTTCGTTGGCGAACCGGCTTGGGGGCCGCGTTACCTGACGCCTGCCTTCGCTGCCGCCTGGCTCTTCGCGCCGCAAGGCGCCGCCGTCGTGCGGCGTCGTACGCTGATTGCCTTGCTCGCGGCCGGCCTGGCCGTACAACTCTCGGCGCTCAGCGTCGAAACCGTCCGGCTCTACATCGAACAGCAATGGCCGCTGGAACGATTCCTGAACGACCGCTGGTTCTACTTCCGCCCGCTCGACGCAAAGCTGGTGAATCGGCCGAGAGAAATTGTCGACATCCTCACCTACCACGGTCCGCCGGCCGAGCGCTTCACGCCGGCGCTGGAACCGACTTTTCCCGTTACGGTCTCTCGCAAGCCGATAGACGTCCGCCGCTACCAGGTGCTCAACTCGCTGCGTCCTTGGTGGAGCAGCCAGCAGTACCTAGCGCCGGAAGACCGGCCTGTGGCAATCGGAAAGACGGTAACCTTGCTGCTCTCTCTCGCCGCACTTGGCGCGGTCCTAATGGCGGGCTCGGCGACGATGCGAGATGCCGGAACGAAGCATCGCAGCGCCAACGAATGGGCGCCGGAACGCCAACTGTTCCCGATTTTACCGGCGGCGGCGCAAGCCGATGATGCCGAGAAAGAAACTGGCGAAGACCGTCTGCACGCCGAGCATCATGAGCACTACGGCGGGAATGACCTGTCGCATGGTGACCCGCGGATCCAGAGCGCCCAGGTCGGCTTGCTGCCAGTCCCAAGCTGCCATGACGAGCATGGACAGCCCTGCGATTCCCAAGGCTAATCCGGCCAGCACGCCGTATTCCAGATGCCACAGCGGCTTGTCGCCCAACAGTTTGTGGGGTGGGTGAAACCCCTCGGCAATGGCGAAAATCTTGGTGAACACGCCGAACACGATCAGTTGGTATCCCAGCAGACAGGCGAAGCCGGCCACCAGGAGCGTGTGGATGTCGAATCCGACGCCGGCGATTTCCAGCGGACCGCGCAGCAGCAACAGCGAAACCATCAGGCCGACGAAGAAACAAACCGCGCCCGGCCACAAGAACATCCAGCGCGGGCTGAACAGCAGCATGAAACGCAGATGTCGCCAGCCATCTCGCCAACTTCGCAGGTGAGGCGGTCGCGAACGCCCATCTTTGTGCAGCTTGATCGGCGTCTCGGCGATGGACAGTCCTTGCAGCGTCGACTTGATCACCATCTCGCTGGCGAATTCCATGCCGGTCGTTTGCAGTCCCATGCGGGCATAGGCCGCCTTACTGAAGGCGCGCAAACCGCAATGAAAGTCGCGCACCGGGCAACGGAAGAATAGCCGCCCAATGCCCGTCAGCGCAGGGTTGCCGATCCAGCGGTGCTTCCACGGCATGGCGCCGGGCAAGATGCCGCCCTGAAAGCGGTTGCCCATCACCAGGTCGCTGCCGGCGCGCAGTTGTTCGATAAATGGGTAGATGTCGGAAAAATCGTAACTATCGTCAGAATCGCCCATAATGACGTATTTGCCCCGTGCCGCCTCGATACCGCCGCGCAGCGCGCTTCCATAGCCCTTCTCAACCACGTTGACGACTCTGGCGCCATGCCGTTCCGCCAGTGCCTGGGAACCGTCGGCGCTGCCGTTGTCCGCGATCACGATCTCTGCCCGTAAATGGTGCTGGCGGATGGCTTGCTGGGCTTTGCGGATGCAGTTGACCAGCGTCTCGGCTTCATTCAGGCAGGGCATGACGATCGATACTTCAATGTCGACGTCGCGGCTCTCAGCGTCCAGGTCAGACGCTTGCTGGAAAAGAAGTTCGGTTGTCATGCTCGTTTCCCTCAGAGACGGGCGCTGAACGCCGGAGAACGCCGGCGCGGGGAATGCGGCCGCTTTACAATGCGGCCGACTGCGCGGGCGCGCGGTCTGGGACAAGGTCCGAAGAAAACGTTAGCTTACGCGCGCCGGCGCGGCGCCAGACTTGGTGGCGGAATTCGCCAGAATATATTGCTTTTCCCGCGTATCCCTCGGAAACCTCACGCCCGCCGCTCCTTACGAGTGGTATGACTTGTGGCTGGCCGGCGTCGAGCTCGCAATTTCAAAGCTATGGTTGTTAGGGCATTCGCGCATTCTTCCGGTCGCGCCGAAGGGGCGGCGCCCTGCTGGCCGGCGCTCGCTGTCGATGAATTGGACTGACGAAATCTTGAACCAACTTGCCCTCGAGGCCGGTTGGGCCTATCGCGCCGGCGGTGTGCTGGCGTCGGAACCGTTGGCGCTGGCCTCGCTTGCGCTATCCGGATACCAGCGGACCGCAGCGGCGCAGCGCGCCGCGTTGAGATTGAGCGAGATGCAAAATCCGGATGGCTCCGTCGGCGTGACGCTTAACGAGCCGACGCCCGGCTGGCCGACGAGCCTCGCGGCGCTTAGCTGGGCGGTCGCAAGTCGCGCCGAGAAGAGCCGGCAATCGCTGGCCCTTGGCCAAGCAAGGGACCGCGGCATCGCCTGGCTGCTGGCAACGCATGGCGATGCGTCGATCCGCAATCCCGTCATCGGCCACGACGCCTCGCTGCGCGGTTGGCCTTGGGCCGAGGGAACGCATTCCTGGATCGAGCCGACGGCGCTGGCGGTCTTGGCGCTCAAGGCGACCGGCTATAGCGAACATCCGCGAACACGAGAAGCCGTGGCTCTGCTCATCGACCGCCTTCTGCCGAATGGCGGATGCAACTACGGAAACACGACGGTGCTGGGGCAAACGCTGCTGCCGCAGCCGACTTCATCGGGATTGGCGCTCGCGGCGCTGGCGGGCGAAAGCGATCCGAGCGGGCGGTTGACTCGGACCGTCGACTACCTGCGAGCGACCTTGAATGCCGAGACGACATGCCTTTCGTTAGCCTACGGCCTGATCGGCCTGGCGGCGCATGACTGCACGCCCAAGCAAGCCGGAGACTGGCTGGCAAGGGCCGCCCGACGCGCCGGTCGCGAGGCCGCTCCTTACAAGCGGGCCTTGCTGACGCTGGCCGCTTTGGGCCGCGAGTGCCCGCTGATTTCATCCAACGTTGAATTGCGAGTCCATGCATGAGTCTCCCGGTTGAAACTCCTTCAGATACGTCCTCGCCGCCGGCGATCGATCGCCGAGCCTTGCTGGTCAGCGGCGGCGCCCTGGCTGCCGGGTTGCTTGGCTACCGTTGGGTTCGATCGTTGGCGCCGATGGAGGCGCCCGTTTTCATCGCCCGCGGACAGCGTTACGACGGACCGCTTGAGCAAACCATCCGCGACGGGCTCGTCTCCACGGGAGTGGAGCCCAAGTCGCTGGCTGGCCGCAAGGTGCTGCTGAAGGTCAACCTGGTCGAACCGCGACGCTCCGCTCCGCAAATGACCACGCATCCGGCCATGGTCGTCGCCACGGCGGAGGTTTTCCGCCGCTGGGGCGCCGAGGTGACCGTCGGAGAAGCGTCTGGTCACATGCGCGATACCGAGCTGGCGCTGGTCGAATCGGGCATCGGGCCGGCAGTAGACGCGGCAGGTCTGGACTTCGTCGATTTGAACTTCGACGAAGTCGCCTGGATCAAGAACGGCGGGCGAGCTTCGAAACTGGCCGGGTTCTATTTTCCCCGCGCGGCGATGGAGGCCGACCTGATCGTGTCCATGCCGAAGATGAAGACGCACCACTGGGTCGGCGCCACGCTGTCGCTGAAGAACATGTACGGCATTTTGCCGGGCATCAAGTACGGCTGGCCGAAGAACGTGCTGCATCATGCCGGCGTTCCCCAGACGGTGTTCGATATCAATGCCTCGCTCGGCAAGACGATCGCCATTGTCGACGGCATTGTCGGCATGGAGGGAGACGGCCCGATCATGGGCAGCGCCAAGCCGCTGGGCCTGGTGGTCGTGGGCGCGAATCCAACGGCGGTCGACGCCACTTGTGCCAGAATCATGGGGCTCGACCCTGCGCGGATCAGTTACCTGCAACTCGCCTCGCAACGGCTCGGTCCGACAGGAGAACGAGCCATCATTGAACGGGGAGAACGCTGGCGCGCAGTCGCGTCGCCTTTTAGAATTCTTGATCGCCCCGAGTTGCAGCAATTGCGGTTGGACTCGTCCGCCGTGCGCATGTCTTGAACGGATCTTCATGTCGAATGCAAATTTAATGTCAGTTATTAAAATTAGTTGACAATTTCGATTCCCCTGTCAATAATGCCGACGCTGGCCAGTTGCGCTGCAGCCGAAATTCAAGTCCAGCTTCAAGTCTGAGCAACTGGCGGCAGGTCAGAGAAGGGCCCCGCGGTCTATTCGCGACAACTGGCCTGACACAAAGGGGATCATGTAAGCGGCGCTGCTCTCCCGCAGCTTAGCGTTACAAGTCTTTTTCGGCAAAGCTGTCAATCGAACGGCTCGATAGGGCTGTCGCTCCGGTAGAACGCGACGACAGCGGCCATTCGCTGTCGGCAGGCGCTGTTGCGCACCTGCGCTCTAATGAGTCGAAGAAGCGGGCTAAAGCAAAGCACCGTTATCTACTCAACCGTCCATCGCAGCGGCTGATTTCATGTCGTTGTTTCTTTCACGCACCCGTGATGTGGTAAGGAGACTGTCTTATGTGTCTCATTCGGTTGACTTGGGGGGCATTGTGCATCGGCAGGCGGTCATACGTTCGCCGGGCGTTTACTCTGGTCGAGTTGCTGGTCGTGATTGCGATTATCGGGATCTTGATCGCGTTATTGCTTCCGGCAGTGCAGGCCGCGCGCGAGGCGGCTCGCCGCTCGCAGTGTACAAATAATCTGAAACAGCTCGGGCTGGCTATGCATAATTACCACGATATTTACCAGAAGCTGCCCGTCGGCGCTTATGCCTGTTGCTGGGGCACCTGGAAGGTGGCCGTTTTGCCGTATATCGAGCAACTCGCCTTGCGGCAGAGGTACGCGGATTACAACAAATACGGCGTGCCTGTGGACAACGCGCGCTACGGCCACGCGATCAATTTGCCCGTGACAAAAACCCGACTGCCGGCCTATCAGTGTCCCAGTGATACTCCCGACGTGAGTACATCCTACTCGGGGGTCACCAGAGACAACTACGCGGTGAACTTCGGAAATACGGCCGCCAACCGAAAAGCCAATCTGAACGGCGTCATCTTCCGCGGGGCGCCTTTTGCCGAATCCGGCTCCAAGACGGCCGATCCCTTTACCGCCGGCTTTCGCGATATCCGCGACGGCGTTAGCAACACTCTGATGGTGGCCGAAGTGCTCCAAGGCATTGGCAGCGATTTGCGCGGATTCTCGTGGTGGGGCGAGGCCGCCGGGTTCGAAACCTACCTGACCCCCAACAGTTCTCTGCCTGACGTACTTCAATCGGCCAGCTACTGCAATAACCAACCGCAGCAAGGCCTGCCTTGCGTCGGGCCGGCGACGACCGCTCAGCCTGCAATGCACGCTTCGCGCAGCCGTCATCCTGCGGGAGTGCAGGCGGCGATGTGCGACGGCTCGGTCCGTTTTGTCGCCGATTCGATCTCTTTGCTGCCCTGGCAATACCTGTCGACGACCCAAGGAGCGGAGCAGACGTCGGAGTTGGGGACCGGAGGCCTCTAATTGACGCCCTGCGAATTGGGGCGCGCCGACGGAAGCGTTGATTCCGGAAAAAATAACGCTGAGAGCGGCCCATTCATCGACGTCGCCACCGGCAAAGGGGATTCCTCCCGCTTTGATTTTCCTTGCCGTCCATTCTGCCTAAAGCAGCGCGATCCGCGCGCCCCGGCCATGCTCGTAAGTGATACGAGTCCCGGGGCCGAGCGGAACTGACGCGGCGCACCCAACGCCGAAATGCCGCCGTTGCGCAGGGACGCTTCCCCGCGATCGGGCGGGGTTCCTGAAGCTCCACCGTCCGAATTGCCATCGTTCCGTTCTTCCTGCGTTTATTGTGTGTGGTTTGAAAACGCACATTTCATAGAATTTTAATGGCACTTATTAAAATTTCTTGACAATCTAGAATTTCCCTCTCATAATGCCGCCGTTCGTCAGCGACTCTATGGCTGGAATTCTGCGGCCTTGATATGCGGACAACTGGCGAGAGGTTACAGGAGGGGGCCGCGGGATCTCCGCGATAACTGGCCTGAATACCACGAGGATTACTTAAGAGGGTGCGGCTCTCCGGCCCTGAGGGCAACTTTCTCTCACCGCATCGAAACTGCTAATAGAGCGGTTCGGTAGCGTGGCGCTGTTGAACAACAGCATGGCGGCGACGCGCCGTTGACTGTTTTCGCATGCGCTGGCGCTCTGCGGGGATCGAAGGCGGGCGCCTCAACGTCATCCAGCCAGGCATCCATTGCACGGTAGCGTGTTTTGTAATTGTGTCTCACGCGCACCCTACGGGGAGGAGTCTGTCTTATGTGTCTCATTCGCCAGGTTTCTAAGTCTCTGGGTCTCAGCCGCCGGCCAGCACTGCGCCGCGCATTTACTTTGGTCGAGTTGCTTGTCGTGATCGCGATTATCGGCATCTTGATTGCGCTGTTGCTTCCGGCCGTGCAGGCCGCGAGAGAGGCGGCCCGCCGCTCGCAATGCACCAACAATCTCAAGCAACTCGGCGTCGCCATGCAGAACTATCACGACATCTATAATTCGCTTCCTGTCGGCGCCTACTCCTGTTGCTGGGGGACGTGGAAAGTGGGGGTGTTGCCGTACATTGAGCAACTCGCCTTGAGGCAGAAGTACGTTGACAACAACAAGTATGGCGTCCCAGTGGATAACGCCCGCTATGCCCACGCAGCCAATCTGCCCGTGACGACGACAAGGATTGCGACCTTTCAGTGTCCCAGCGACACGCCGAATCCCAATACCTTTATCTCGCGCGTGACTTCCGACAATTATGCGGTAAATTACGGAAACACGGGAGTCGCCCAACAAACAACCTTGAACGGCGTCACCTTCCACGGAGCTCCCTTCTCCAACGCTTATGGCGGCTACTATGGGGGGACGCCGCCGGTAGCGATGAGTTTTCGAGACATCCGGGACGGGTTGAGCAATACCCTCATGATGGCCGAGGTGCTGCAGGGGATCGGCAACGATTTGCGAGGTTTTTCCTGGTGGGGAGACGCCTCGGGCTTTGAAACCTATCTGTCGCCGAATAGTTCCTTGCCGGATGTGATCTATACGACGGGATACTGTAAGAATCAGCCGGAGCAAGGCTTGCCTTGCATCGGAACGCCCACGTCCACTCAGCCTTCGATGTTCGGATCTCGCAGCCGTCATCCCGCCGGGGTGCAGGTGGTGCTGTGCGACGGGTCGGCTCGCTTTATTCCGGATTCGATCGCCCTGTACCTTTGGCAGGTTTTATCTACGACGCAGGGGGCGGAGAAGTCGCCCGACCTGGTGGGCGAAATTCAGTAGCGCCGGTTTGTCTTTCTGATCGAATGCGAGGAAATTTCATGAAGTCTTTATGCATGGCGTTAACGGCCGTCTGCCTGTTCGCCTCCCTCGGCTGCGGTAAAGCAGCGACGAACGGCCGTCAACCGGTCTCCGGCAAGGTGACCTTGCAGGGAGCGCCTTTGGACAGCGGCTCGATTCAATTCATGCCGCCCGATCCCGGCGGGCAGTTTGGCGGCGGGGCTGTCATCACCAATGGCGAATACAAGATCTCTGCACAACAAGGACTTCCGGTCGGCAAGTACAAGGTGGTGATTTCCGCCGGCGACGCCAGCCAGCCTGTGGCTGAAGGGGAGATGCCGGGCGAAGCCGGTCCGCCAGCAAAGGAGCGGATTCCCGAGGAATACAATGTCAAGAGCGACAAGGTGGTCGAAGTCGCCGCTGACAAGGAGAATGTCTTTGATTTCGATATTCCCTAGCGGCTAGTGCGTCGCCAACTTCGATTTGACAGTTGGGCGCCTGGCGGCAGCGCGGAGCGAAGCCCCAGCGAGCTGGGGCTTCGCCAAGGCTCAGCCATCCGGCGCCCCGTCAGCTGAGGTTTGGCGAGGCACTCTTCCCAATGCCAAATCATGGCGCCGTGGATACGGTCGGCGTGGGCGGGACACGAAGGCCAAATCGAATTGTGAGTTGTCGTTTCCCGTTTTCGTTTGCCGTCTGGCGATCTCGCCTCGGGGCGAGCTTTGTTTCCCTGGCTCGTCGTAACTGACAGGAAATGCTGCAAACTTCCATCGTTGCGTCGGGCCCTGGTCTTCGGCTTTTCCGGAACCCCTGTTGACGCGCTTCCCGGACAGCCCTGGGAGCCGCGGTTTTTTCTTCGCAAATCGCCTGCCTCAAAAGGGTTGCCAATTCGGGGCGGGTGTCGCTAGAATACGAGTTTTCGCCGCTGGTGCGAGAGGCGCCTGCGGCGTTTGCGATTGCGCTTTGGCCTGCCGGCGATGGCATTGCCGCGGCGCATAACAATTTACTGATTAAGTACTTGCGTTAATCTATGTTCGACTCGCTGCAACAAGGATTGAGTTCGGCGTTCAAGTCTCTGAGCGGCAAAGCCCGGCTCAGCGAGTCGAATATGCGCGACGGCTTGCGGCTGGTGCAGCAGTCGCTGCTGGAAGCCGACGTCAGCTTCCAGGTCGTCAAGGACTTCATGGCGCGCGTCACCGAGCAGGCGGTGGGCGAAAAGGTGCTCAACTCGCTGCGGCCGGAGCAGCAAGTCGTTGGCATCGTCTACCAGGAACTCGTCAATTTGATGGGACCGGTGGACCACTCGCTGCATCTGCGCGGCGAGGCGACCGTGCTGATGATGTGCGGCCTGCAAGGTTCCGGCAAGACGACCACCTGCGGCAAGCTGGCGCGCATGCTTCGCGACCGCGGCCGCAAGCCGATGCTGGTCGCCGCCGACTTGCAGCGTCCGGCGGCCATTCAGCAGTTGCACGTGATCGGCGAACAACTGGGCGTGCCGGTCTATTCCGAGCCCAGCGTGACCGATCCAGTGGCCGTCTGCCAGAACGCCGTCAAGCAGGCCAAACAGAGCGGCGCCGACGTCGTCATCCTCGATACGGCCGGCCGGCTGCACATTGACGATGAGTTGATGGAGCAGCTCAAGCGAATCGACCGCAAGGTCAGCCCCGAACAAGTCTATCTGGTCGTCGACGGCATGACCGGCCAGGACGCGGTCAACAGCGCCAAGGCCTTTAACGAGGCCTTGGAGCTGGACGGCGTGATCATGACCAAGCTCGACGGCGACGCGCGCGGCGGCGCCGCCTTGAGCGTGAAGGCCGTAACGGGCGTGCCGCTCAAGTTCATCGGCGTCGGCGAACATCTCGATGCACTCGAGGAGTTCCATCCCGACCGGATGGCCAGCCGTATCCTCGGCATGGGCGACGTGCTCACGCTGGTCGAACAGGCGCAGCAGAAGTTCGACCAGGAAGAACTGAAACGCCAAGAAGAACAGCTCATGAAAGGGCAGTTCACCTTGGACGATTTCCGGCGGATGATGAACCAGACCAAGAAGCTGGGGCCGCTGAACAAGATCATGGGCTTGATCCCCGGCATGGGCGGGTTGACCCAGATGATGGAAGGCATGGACGCCGAAGGGGACATGCGACGCTTGGGCGGCATTATCGACTCGATGACCGCGGATGAGCGGCGCAACCCGTCGCGCGTGATCGATCAGAGCCGACGCCGCCGGATTGCGGCAGGCGCCGGCGTCGAGCCTTCGGAAGTCAACGCCCTGGTCAAGCAATTCGACGGCATGGCCGACATCATGAAGCGGATGGCCGGGATGGGCGTCCGCGATCGGCTCAAGCAAGTGCAGCAGTTGCAGCAGGGGGGCATGCTCGACCCGGGCGGCATGCTGTCGCGACAAAAAAAGGGCACCGGCAAACGGCTCACCAGCCAGGAGCGGGCGAAGCTGAAGAAGCAGCGTGAGAAAGAAGCCCGCCGCCGGACGCGAGATCAGAGAAACAAAAAACGCGACTGATACTACTACAAAACAGCCCCGGGAGCCGGCAAACCTCTCGCGGCGAACGGACATGCTTGCCAGGCGGCAGCGCCTGGTTTGACGAATTACGCCTAAATTTACCGCTATTCAGGAGACCCGAGTGGCAGTCAAGATTCGCATGAAAATGATGGGCCGAAAGCATCGGCCGTTTTTCCGTATTTGCGCCTGCGACGCCCGCAGCCCGCGAGACGGCAAGGTGCTGGAAGAGCTCGGCACGTACGACCCGATGGTCAGCGACGCCGACGCACGGGTGACGCTCAACGGCGAGCGGGTCAAGTACTGGCTCAGCGTCGGCGCCCAGCCCAGCGGCAACGTCAAGGTCTTCATCAAGAAGTACGGTCCGGAAGGAACGCACGTGGAAGCTCAGCAGGCCGCACGGGAGCGCTTGGCGATGCCCAAGATCGTGCCGCCGGCGCCTGAGCCCGTCTACGTGGCGCCGCCAAAGGGGCAGGGAGCTCCGGCCGCACAAGCCGCTGAGCAACCCGCCGAGCAGGCGGCGGAACAACCGACTGAAGCCGCGGGAGAAACGCCGACGGAAGGCGCGGCCGAGTAAAGTCCGGCGCCGAGCCGATAGATTGCCATGCGCTTCGACGTTTTGACCCTGTTTCCGGAGATGTTTCCGAGTTACCTGGGGCAAAGCCTGTTGAAGCTGGCGATCGACCGCGGCCTGGTCGACGTGCGGTTGCACAATATCCGCGATTGGGCCGAAGGCCGGCATAAGATGGTCGACGACCGCCCCTTCGGCGGCGGACCGGGCATGGTGCTGATGGTCAAACCGGTCGTCGAGTGCGTCGAAGCGGTACAAAGCGAAGGCGAACAGCCGGGCCATCTGGTCATGCTTTCGCCCCAGGGACGGCGACTCGATCAGAGCGTGGTCGAGGAGTTGGCCGGGAAAAGACGATTATTGTTATTGTGCGGGAGGTATGAAGGGTTTGACGAACGGGTCAAGCAACTGCTGAAACCCGACGAGATTTCCATCGGCGACTTCGTGCTCAACGGCGGCGAAGTCGCGGCGATGGTCATCATCGACGCGGTGATTCGGCTGCAGCCGGGCGTGCTGGGCCATGAGCGGAGCAGTTGCGAGGATTCATTCTCAGGTCCCGAGCGTCTGTTGGAGTTTCCGCAATACACGCGCCCGCGCGAGTTTCGCGGTGTGGAGGCGCCCGAAATCCTGCTCAGCGGCAATCACCAGGAAATTGCCCGCTGGCGAAAAGAACAAAGCCTGGCGCGAACGCGGCAGCGACAGGCGGCGCAACGAGCCGCCCAGCGGGTTGAAAAGCCGGTAGCAGATTGGCCGCCGGCTGATTGAAACAAGCAAAGCTCGCCGACCAGCGGGTCAGCGAGAAAACGAGACTACCAAAAGTTTTGACGAAAGGACCTGACCATGAGCCAGCAATTGCTTGAACTGGTGGAAAAGTCGAGCCTGAAGGCCGAAGTTCCCCAGTTCCAAATCGGCGATACCGTCGACGTTCACACCCGAATTCTGGAAGGCGAGAAGGAACGCATTCAGATTTTCAATGGCACGGTGATCGCCCGTAGCGGCTCGGGGACGCGAGAAATGTTCGTCGTCCGCCGCATCGTGCAGGGCGAAGGGGTCGAACGCAAGTTCCCCTTGCACTCGCCTCGGATTGCCAAGATCGAAGTCAAACGGTCCGGCGTGGTGCGGCGGGCCAAGCTCTACTTCCTCCGCGACCGCGTGGGCAAGGCCGTGCGTCTCAAGGAACGCCGCACCTGAGCAACGCGGCGGCATAGCGAGAGCCCGGGCGGCGGCGAGTAGCGGAGCCGTCGCTCGCTAAAGTGGAATCTGTGAAGATTCCGGAGGCAGATTGCGAGGGTTCCCATGCTCCGCTCCTGGCTGATCTCATGGCGGCGGAGTTTGTTCCGCCCCCAGCCGCTTGGACGGCGGGGGGAGGACGCAGCGGCTCGTCATCTCAAACGCCTGGGGTCTAAGATTGTCGCCCGCGGAAGTCGCAATTCCCTGGGCGAGA
>DASZUP010000148.1:0-6405 GCA_035547635.1 Pirellulales bacterium | reverse complement strand
CTGCACGTAGGGAACCAGCTCTTCGGAAGGCGCCGGCTGCACCGAACAGCCGTTCAGACCGGCCAAGGCCAGCGAGGCGCCCATCAGCGTCAGGAACTTGCGGCGACTCAGGCTGTCAGGCCAGACGTCGGCCTGTTCGGGAAACTCCCGCCGCATCAAGTCCTGGAACTCCGCGGTCTCGCTCAGCTCTTCCAGGCTGCGCCAGAATTGGCGCGCTCGCGGCGTACCGCAACGTTGCTGAAGCTGTGCGAGTTCGGCGGCCAGGTCGTGTCGGCGATTCATCGATGGCAGATCGTGCAATTGGTTAGCGATACGGCGTCTTCCACGCTGTATTCCTCTTTAAGACGCTTGCCGAGCGCCAACTGATCGTCCGGCTTCTGGTACTTCATATCGAACACTTCGTCGCGCGGGCGAAGGTGTTCCTCCGGATGGCGATGGCAATCGAGACACCACTCCATCAGCAGCGACGGCGCCTGGTAAGTGAATGGCATCTCGTCGATCCGGTCGTGGCACGTCGAGCAGCCGACGCCTTTATGGACATGGATGCTATGGTCGAAGTAAACGAAGCCCGGCAGGTTGTAAACTCGATGCCAGCGCAGCGGCCGGCCGGTCTTGTAGCTGTCGCGGACCGGCTCGAGCATCGAGCTGCCGACCCACATTTGCGAATGGCAATTCATGCAGGTCTTGGTCGAAGGCATGCCGGCGAACGCGGAGCGTTCGACGGAGCCATGGCAATAGCGGCAATCGATTCCGAGCACCCCGACGTGGTGCTCATGACTGAACGGAATTGGCTGCTCTCGCATCACGCCGGCATTCGTGCCATAAGAAGAGCGCGTATAAATGAGCGAGGACCAGATCAGTCCCGCCAGGCAGGCCGCAGAGCCGATGATCGACGCCCACGATACGACGTTCATCGTTCGTGGAAAGACTTGCGGCATGTCTGCACGCTCCTGGGGGTTGAACGGCTCGGGAAAAGGCGCGGCCACGGCCGCATCTGGTCTTGCAACTCTTATGCCGCCTTCTCCAGGCGGTTACAGGGCGCCTGAACGCCGCGGCGGAATGCTGTGGCTAGCTTTTGTTCAGAGGCTTGTTTGCTGACCACTCGTCTTGGTCGGTTGGCAACCTGCCTTTGGCCGGTAGTCCGCGCGCACAAAGTGCACCGAAGCGCGGCATGCCGCACGTGGGAAATAGTCTGTACCAGGGGCTGCGGCGGTCGAGTCAAAGCGGCGAAGAAGGCCGGACCAACTGGCGCCGAGCGTGCGGAGGCAAAGGGCTGTACGGAAGCCTTGCAGGCGGCGCCGCTCCCGGTCGCCGCCCACACGACGTCGTTTGATCAAATAGCGTTCGAATGACGGACACTTGCGCTTCGGCGTTAGCGCCGGTCGCGATCGTGTACGAAGGATGGCGGGCTGGTCGCTTCCACGGCCGTAAACGGCGTCAGGATCTTGTAGGCGTGCGAGGCGCCTCGCGGCACGACCCACGAATCTCCCGTCTCGAGCACAACCGTTTGATCCTCGGTATGCAGTTCCGCTCTCCCCGCAATCACATAACCGACGGTTTCGTACTCCCGCGAGGCGACATTTTTCGCGTCGGCTGCGGGCTCCTCCTGCCACAGCCTCATGCCGACGTGGACGCCTGTAGCGAGGTACTTCTGGCCCATTTCGCCCGCGGGCGAATGGCGCGAATCGATTTTGGTGACGGTCGTATCGCTCATCATAGGACTCCGGACTCAAATTGGGGCGATGGATTGCGCGTCGCTCCTCGGCCTCATCTCTTGCAGCAGATCGTGGTCGTGGTTTTCGATGCCGCGAGTTTCGCCGACATGTTCGTGCGATTCCTGAAGCGTAGCCATGAACGTGCTCCCGTTGGCTCGTGCGTTTGGATTCTTGCTGATTCCGATCAGCCTCGAGCGCCGCAACAGGCGCGCCGGCGATGAAGGAGCTGAAGATTGAACGCCCAGAAACCGGCCCGCCCCCGCGGCGCCGGGCTTTTTCGGCCCAGTCGAGCGGCAAGGCATGCCCCGCAGCCGATTTGCTGCGCACTGAGGAGCCTGACTGGTCGGCGCGCAACCAGATAGCGACGGCCGCGACAAACCCGCGCTGAGAAACGCGTTCGCCTGCGACTCGCTCGTGTTATCTGCGAGATCTGCAGCAGGGGGATCTGCAACGAAGGGAGCGCAAGCAAGCGTGCGGCGCCCGTCTCAACGACTGACCGGAGGAGCGATCTTGGGAAGCGAAGGATTTTCCGGCAGCGTATAGCGGCGAGCGACGGCCGCACGGATGTGTTCTCGGCTTTCGTCGGCGGAAAGTTCCGCGTCCGCTTCGGCCCGTCTGGCTTCGCCAGCCAGCTCGTCGTCGCCGATGACCTCGCCGAACCATTGCGAGTACTCGTGCCGGCGGAGGTGGTGCAGCCAGGTCTCGTCGTCGACTCCGGCGGCCAGGTGCAAGAACAGAATCAAGTTGTAGGCGCGGAGATTCAGTCTTCCTTCCGGGCCGCGAAAATAAAAGCTGCGTTCCGGAATCAACAGGCCTTCGGCGTACTTGCGACTGTGGCGGCGACGCTCGGTGCGGTTTGTCGGGAGCCAGACGGTCAGCGGCGGACGATCGTCCAGTTCCGGGCGCCAGACGACGGCCTCGCCTTTGGCTAGCGCCGGCGGAATATCACGCGGCAGAGGCCGGTTGAGAGAACGCGCGAACTCAGCGATCGTCTCGTCGGGAGCGGCGCCGACGGCCAGCAACAGGTTCAGGTGTCGTAACACGGCCGGCGATACTTCTTTCGGATGCACAGTAACCAGCAGGGCCGTTTCGAGCTGCTGCGGAAGCGATGTCTCGGCGGATTCCCACCGGGCGGGAAAAAGATGATGGGCCTCATCGAAGACGAGCCAGTGCGGCCGCCCGGTCTCGACGCGCATGCGTTGCAGACGCGGCAACAGGCCCGCGCAGAACAATGGGCGGTCGGCTAGCGATACGCGGAGAAGGTTGACGACGACATTCTGGTCCGGCTGCGCCAGAAGTTGCAGAACTTCGTCGTGAGACGGCGCGTGCTCGGCGCCGCCGAGCACGATTGCGTCATCGAATTCGTCGTAGTCTCCTTCGGGATCGAAGACGCAGAACTGGTAACCGTTCGTGGCGAGCCGTTCCAGCAGACCGGTCGTCACGGTCGACTTCCCGCCGCCTGACGGACCGGCGACCATGGCTCGGGCGCCATAGGGCGGTAAGCGGACGGCCTCGTCTTTCGCTGAACGCCGGCCGGATCGTTTGCCCAGCAAGATATGGCGCCGTTGTAACGCCGGTTCTCGACTGCGCAGGTCGTCGGCCAGCACTTCATCGACCAGTTCCGTCACTCCGCGCCCGTGGTCGCCTGCCGTGACGAAATCGCTGCGCTTTTTCAGCATCGGCAATGCGTTGGCCACCGCAACGGCGCACTCGCACACATCCAGAAAGTCGTGGTCGTTTTCCGCATCGCCGATCCCCACCACGTTATGCGGAGACAGCCGCAATTCCGCCAGCGCCGCATGGAGGCCCGTCGCTTTCGTCACGGCGGGGGACATGATCATGACGGCGTTCTTATTGAACGCCAGCTTCAGTTCCAGGCCCAGGTCGCGGATCGCCTGCAACGCGATCGTCTCGTACGGCTTGACCGTGGCCACCAACGTGGAACTGACGCCGAAATGGTCGACGCCTCGGTCGTGCAACGCGTCGATCAACTCCGGCGGCGGCGGAGGGGCCAGCAGGCGTCGATCCCCCGATGCCGGCCAGTAGAGCACGCCGCCATTTTCCGCCACGACGCCGTCGAAGCGGTCCAGGGGCGAGGCAATCTCGCCTAGTTCGTCCAGATCCCGCCCGCTGACCAGCACGACTTTCCTGCCGGATTCCCGGAACCGGCGCACCGCTTCCCACGTCTCTTTATCGGCCACGCCGTCATGCGCCAGCGTGCCGTCATAATCTGTGGCCAGACATAAAAAACGCACGGCGCCTCCTCAATTTCGGGCGGCAGACGGCTCTGCAGTTTGCGATGCGAATAGACGCTTCAGGCTGGACCGTTGCCACCGATGATCTGATCCCTCCGTAAGCGCGGACGAGTACGTTCGGGCGGCGAAATCCGCGTTCAGCTCTTCTTTTTCCGCGAAGGGGCCTTCGCCCCCTTCTTTCTCGCTTTGGAAAGGCCGATAGCGACGGCTTGCTTCTTACTGGTCACTTTCTTGCCGGACTTGCCGCTCTTGAGATCGCCTTCTTTGAACTCATGAACCGCCTTTTTTACTTCCTTTTGGGCTTTTGGGCCGTATTTTCGGGCCATCTCAATCTCCTCTCATAACCTCGATAACTTGTCGTCGGACCAACGCCTCTTGAATCCATGCCCGCAAAGCTTGCGCCGGCGCAGCGCCATCTAATGCGTCGAGGACTGGCGCCGTTCCACTTGCAGTAGGCTTTCCATTTAAGGCGCACTCGCAGGTGGCGCCGGCCCTTGCGGCGCCTTACGATCTAATGCACCTGGAGCGAGTTGCGTGTGTCGAGGTGCTCTTCTGAACGTGAAAAGTCGCTTTGAGCTGCAAGGAATCTCGATGTTTCGCCGTGCGTTTTCCGTCGTTTCCCTTGTCGTGGCGTTCTCGGCCGGCCGCTTAGCGGCGGCGGAGCCGAAAGTCTGGGTTGGCGAGCACCTGACCGAATTGGTCGAGCTTTACCGAGAGTTCCATCAACATCCGGAACTCTCTTTCCAGGAGCGGCGGACGTCGGCCCGGTTGGCGGAAGAGTTGCGCAGGGCCGGCGCCGAAGTCACCGCCCCGTTTGGCTCAAATGGCGTGGTAGGCATCCTCTCCAACGGGCCGGGCCCGCGAGTCATGCTGCGCACGGATCTCGATGCCTTGCCCGTTACGGAGCAGACGGGGCTGGTTTACGCTTCGCAAGTGAAGACGAAAGGGCAGAACGGTCAAGAGACGGGCGTGATGCACGCCTGCGGGCATGATATCCACATCACCAACCTGATCGGCGTCGCCCGCTACCTGGCGGCCAATAAGGATCACTGGAGGGGCACAGTGATGCTCCTTGGCCAGCCGGCCGAAGAGCTGGGCGGGGGCGCGCGGAACGTGCTTGCCGCCGGCCTGTTCACGAAGTTTCCCAAGCCTGACGTGGCGCTGGCGTTGCACGTCGACTCCACGCTGGCCACGGGCAAAGTCACCTATCGCGCCGGCTACACGGGAGCAAACGTCGATAGCGTCGACATCCTGCTCCGCGGCCGGGGCGGCCACGGAGCGCAGCCCCACACGACCATCGATCCGATCGTGCAGGCGGCCCAGTTGGTGCTGGATCTGCAGACGATCGTCAGCCGAGAGATCAAGCCGATCGACGCGGCTGTGATTACCGTTGGCTCTATCCACGCCGGCGCCAAACACAACATCATCGCCGATACATGTCACTTACAGCTCACCGTACGCAGCCAGAGCCCCGAGGTCCGCAAGCACCTGCTCAGCGCCATTCGCCGCAAAGCGCTGGCCGCCGCGGCCAGCGCCGGCGCGCCGGAGCCGACCGTCGAATTCTCCGATGCGACGCCGGCCGTGAAGAACGACGAGCAACTCGTCGAGCGAGTGCTGCCTGTCTTCCGTCGGTTATTGGGAGACGAGAACGTCGTCCTGGCCGAGCCGAAGATGGGAGGCGAAGACTTCAGCGAGTACGGCGTGGCCGGCGTGCCGATTTTCATGTTCGGGCTGGGATCGGTCGAGCCGCAACGCCTCGCCGGTTTCAAGCGGCTGGGGCAGAGCGCCCCCTCGCTGCATTCGGCCCTGTACTATCCCGACGCGGAAGCGGCGCTTGCCACGGGCGTCAACGTGATGGCCAACGCCGTGCTGGAACTGCTCCCGCCGTCGAATTGAGCTGCGAATTACGGATCAAAATGCGGAAGACGCATACATGCCGGGGATGATCGTCGTTCCGCAGCCGCTGGCGGTGGAAGCAGGGACGAAAGTTCTGGCCAGCGGCGGTAATGCCTTCGATGCTGCCTTTGCTTGCGGCGCCGTACAATTCGTCATCCATCCGCATTGCTGCGGCGTGCGCTGATATCTGCTCTTCGCCGCCACTCGCTCTTGACTCAAAACCCGGCGCGGTTTACCGTTTGCCCGCCCGAGCTGACGACGGTTCCGCCGGTTTGCGCAGAATCGCCAGGCCGGGCATTTCCCCCCTTCGTTCGACTCACAGCAAGGAAGCAGTAGGGTCACTCCATGCCGCTCATTCCGCCGCCCAATCCGCAGCCTTCCGCCCCGTTGCCGCCCGTTTCGGGCGTACCGTTGATTGATATGCACCGGCAATACGCCGCCCTGGAAGGGGAGCTGACGGCGGCGATCCAGCGAGTCTGTTCTTCCGGCCGATTCGTGCTCGGACCCGATTGTCAGGACCTGGAACGAGCCGTGGCGAC
>DASZUP010000147.1:0-5739 GCA_035547635.1 Pirellulales bacterium | reverse complement strand
TTGCTTTCGACTTTCGAACCATGACTCCCGGAGACGGACACCTCGACGGCAAACGGCCAAGGCCGTGCTAATCTGAAACGAGCCCCGCGGGGCAAACCCGCACGAAATTCACAGTGACGTTCCGCCTGGGCAGGCTCGCTCGCGTTCATCCTACCCCCCGGCGCCGCCGGCCACAACCTTGCCGCGCGACGCCTGCGACCATCAATAGCCGCTCGCGAAGCCGGCTCCATAGCCCGCCGGGCAGGACTGATTCCGCCGGCACGGCCGTCTCGTCCGGAATGTCCCGAAGCGCTTACCACTGGCCTGACGAGTGTGATACATTTTGATAAGTTCAAGCCTTGGGCTCGCAGTGCGCGCCGCAGCGGCGGCGACCCAAGTTGCTCTGCAAAATCAAGCGTCTTCGAATTCACACATAGGAATCTTTGACATGTTGCGACGGTTTTGGATTGTGCTGGCATTGATGTTGGCAATGGCGCCTTATGTACGGGCGGCAGACGAGAAAGAGGCCGCGAAAGAGCCGGCCGCCAAGGCGGGCGCCGACGCCGTAGCCGACTTCGAGAAGCAGTTCGCCGAATGGAAGGATCTGCTGGCCCAGCTCCGCGCCTTGCGCGCCAAGTGGCTGAGCGTGAAGCCGGACGAGCGCAAGGAAATTGAAGACGAATACGCCGGGTTGGTCAAACGCGGCGAAGAGATGGAGCCTAAGATCATCGCCGGCGCCCAGGCCGCTTACGATGCCGACCCCGCCAAAGATCCGGAAATCGGCAAGTTCCTGGCGGAACTGGCGAATGAAGAGGTCGAGCGGGACGATTATGAGCCGGCCTTGAAACAGGCCGAGCTCTTGATCAAGCACAACTATGACAATCCGCGGGTCTACAACCTCGCCGGCGTCTCCGCGTTCTGCACCAACCAGTTCGACAAAGCGAAGGAGTACCTGAACAAGGCCCAAAAGGCCAGCGCGCTGGACAGCACCGGCCAGACCTTTCTCAGCAAGATCGATGAATGCCAGAAACTTTGGGAAAAAGAGGCCGAGCTTCGCGCCGCCGAAGCCAAGGCCGATGACCTGCCCCGCGTATTGCTGAAGACGTCCAAGGGAGACATCGAAATCGAATTGTTCGAGAATGAAGCTCCCAACACGGTGGCCAATTTCATCAGCCTGGTGGAAAAGGGCTTCTATGACGGCTTGAACTTCCACCGCGTGTTGCCGCACTTCATGGCCCAAGGGGGCGATCCCAAAGGCAACGGCACCGGCGGCCCGGGGTACAATATTGAGTGCGAGTGCTACAAGCCGGAACGTCGCCTGCACTTCCGCGGCAGCCTGAGCATGGCCCACGCCGGCCGCGACAGCGGCGGCTCGCAGTTCTTCATGATGTTCCGTCCTTCGGGCCCTACTTCGGGATATGACTTGAACGGCAAGCACACCGTATTCGGGCGCATCATCAAGGGCATGGACGTGCTGGCCGACATCCAGCGCACCGAAGGCGCCGAAGGCATGCCCACCAACAAAGAGCCCGACAAGATTGTCGAGGCCAAGGTGTTGCGGAAACGCGACCACGAGTATAAGCCGCGGCACGTCGGCGAACCGGAAGCCTCGGCCGCCAAGCCCGCCGAGAAGAAGCCCGCCGCTAAGCAAGAGAAGGCCGAGAAGAAGGAAGAGGCCAAGCAGGAAGAGCCTGCCAAGAAGGAACCCGCCAAGGACGAGTCCAAGCAGGACGATTCCGGCGTGAAGGAAGCCAGCAAGGACAAAGGCGACGGCGACAAGGACGAGGGTAAGGACGACAAAGCGGACGAGTAGTCCGCTTGCTCGGCTTCGCCGAATTTTGGACGTCAAGCTACCGATAGGTCGGCCAGGCGCGGTGAATCGAGTCGCCTGAGAAGTCGCTCAGGCGAGATTGCGCGTCTTGTCGAAGCCGGAATTTGGAACGCGGAAGTCGGCACGAAAATCGCCGGCTTCCGCTTGGACGTTCGCTCTGGAGTTTCCGGGGCAAAGTTGGGGCGCCCGCTTCCGGTGGCTAAACGACGGAGCGGGCCGGCTCGCTTGGGGGCCGTGGCGGGCGCCTGTCCGCCGCAGGTTCCTGCTCGCACCGTTGCAGGCGGCATTTTCGGCTCTTTTGCCAACTTTTGTCCGGCCGATTTCCCCTTCTCCGCTAAGCTGCACTTCTTGCCTATTTTTCTTGCTTTGACTCGTTGGCCTGACTAAGATCGAAGGACGATTCGGGGTCTGTTTCTGATCTCGATCGCGCTTTACGAGCCATCAATCGCCCCCATCTCGAAGCCCTTTCCGGGCTGACTGATGGGGGCGTACCGGACATTTTTCGCCGTCTTGAGGAGAGCAATGCTCATGTTCGCACGACTGCCCGCCGCGCGGGTCTTGCAGGGCTTGGCCATGGCAGTGGCGCTGGGTGCAGCATCGACGACTTTCGCCCAAACCTCGGGGGGGAGCACCAGCAACGGCTCTGCGGGAACGGGGGTCGCCGGCGTCGGCATCGATGCCAGCCGGCTGCTGAAGTGCTACGTCGACGCCGACGGCGTCATGCACAAGCAACTCATGGGCGACCCGAGCGGCCAACTCAGCCAGCAGAAGCGCGCCGCAGGGCGCCAGGCCATGAACACCGAGCTGGGCAAAGAGAGCGCGTTGCGAAAAATCTCGCTCAACCGGCTGGAAAAGGCGATGGAAGAACTCGCCGCCGGCGGCCGCCGCTTGCCGGATGAAATGCGTTATCTGGCCGGGCTGACGCGCATTCAGTTCGTGTTTTTCTATCCTGACTCCGGAGACATTGTGCTGGCCGGTCCGTCGGAAGGCTGGTTCGATGATCTGACCGGCCGCATCGTCGGCGTCAACAGCGGCCGGCCGGTGCTGGAACTGCAAGACCTGGTCGTCGCGTTGCGGGCTTACGGCCCCGGCAAGACCGAAGGCCCGATGATCGGCTGCTCGATCGATCCGACGCCCGAGGGGCTGGCCAAAATGCAAGAATTCCTCGCTTCAGTTGGCGGCAACGCGACGCCGGCCGACACGCAGTTCATCGTCGACGGGCTGCGGAGCAGCCTGGGTTTGCAGAAGGTGAGCGTGCTGGGCGTCTCGCCGAATACGCATTTCGCGCAGGTGATGGTCGAAGCCGATTACCGGATGAAGTTGATCGGCATTGGCGCCGAAAAGCCCCCTTACAAGCGGCTGGTTACGTACATTTCCAAGGCCGACCCGGCGACCGCCAATCGCAACGCGCTGCAGCGCTGGTACTTCATGCCCAACTATGAGTGCTTGCGAGTGAGCGAAGATCACCAGGCGATGGAGATGGTCGGCTGGGGCGTCAAGCTGGTGGGCGAAAACGAATTCGTGGCCGCCAACGGCCAGCGTTCGCAATCGGGCGCCGCCAGCCGCGCCAGCATGGCGTTCACGAAGAGCTTCACCGAGTATTACCCGTACGTGGCGGCCCGCTCTCCGGTCTATGCCCAACTGCGGAACCTGATCGACATGGCGGTGGCCGCGGCCTTCATCCAGCATGAAGACTTCTACGCCAAGTCGGGCTGGGACATGCCGCTGTTGGGCGATGAAAGCCGCTTCCCCGTGGAAACGCACTACGCCCCGTCGCAGGTCGAATCGGTCGTGACCAGCGTCTGGAAAGGCAACCGGCTGATGACGCCCGTCGGCGGCGGCGTCCACATCGAGGCCGGCATGGCCTTGCAGTCGCAAAACGTGATGCCGGACGAAGGGGGCAAAGTCGCAGACGTCCGCAAGAAGACCCAGCTCGATCATCTCAAGCCCGGCCAGTGGTGGTGGGACTGAGCGGCCGCGGCTTCTTAGAAACGCTCGCATCCGGCGAGCGGGGGACGTTAGTCCCCTGGTGACCTCAATCTGCAAAGCAGCGTCACCGCGGCGAAGGAATGGAAACCCGCGCGCCGCTTCAATTCGGCGGCTCATGCCTCCGGCTCGCCGCCTGGCCCGTCTGCGTGCAACGCGCAACCGCTTCTATAACCAAGGGTTGCGCTGAGAAGCGGAGGCTGATGGCTCCGGCTCGCGACGCATCCGCGTCGGCGAATCTCTTTGATTCGACGCTTCCGGCCTGCTAGGCGCCTTTCCATTTCCTTGCTCGATTTTTATTGCGCAAGTAGGATCGGGAAAGTGGTTGTATCTGAGCGCGCTCGACCCTTCGAGCCTCCGGCCACCGATTTGAGATGTTCTCCCGAATTAAGGGACGGAGGACATGCTGGTTTATCGCGGATTCTAAAGAGAGCCTTCTCATGTTCGCGTTTTCCCATCCCTCGCGGGCGCTGCTGGCACTTACCATGGCGGCGGCGCTAGGCGCCGCGGCAACTTCAGTTGCTCAAACCACCTCAGGCACGGCCGGCGGCGGTTCGGGCATTGCCGGGGTCGGCATCGATGCGAGCCGGTTGCTGAAGTGCTATGTCGACGCCGACGGCGTGATGCACAAGCAACTCATGGGCGACCCGAGCGGTCAGCTCAGCCAGCAGAAGCGCGTGGCGGCGCAGCAAGCCATGCACGGCGAGCTGGGCAAGGCGAGCGCCTTGCGGAAGATCTCGCTCAATCGGCTCGAAAAGGCGTTGCAGGAAGCCGGCCGCGGCCAACTGCCTGACGACATGCGTTACCTGGCCGGGCTGACCAGAATTCAATTCGTGTTCTTCTATCCGGACTCGGGCGATATCGTCCTGGCCGGCCCGTCGGAAGGTTGGTTCGAGGATCTGACCGGGCGTGTCGTCGGCGTCAACAGCGGTCGGCCCGTGCTGGAACTGGAAGACCTGGTCGTCGCGCTGCGGGCTTACGGACCCGGCAAGAGGAAAGGCCCGATGATCGGTTGCTCGATCGATCCGACGCCCGAGGGGCTGGCCAAGATGCAGCAGTTTCTGGCTACCGTCGGCCGACACGCGACGCCGGCCGACACGCAGTTCCTTGTCGATGGGCTGCGGACCAGCCTGGGCCTGCAGAAGGTCAGCGTGCTGGGCATCTCGCCTAACACGCACTTCGCCAAGGTGATGGTCGAGGCCGACTACCGAATGAAAATGATCGGCATCGGCGCCGAAAGAGTCCCCTATAAGAAGCTTGTTACCTACATTTCCAAGGCTGACCCGGCGAGCGCCAATCGCAACGCGCTGCAGCGCTGGTACTTCATGCCGGAGTATGAATGCCTGCGGGTGAGCGAGGACCGGCAGGCGATGGAGATGGTCGGCTGGGGCGTCAAGCTGGTGGGCGAAAACGAATTTGTCGCCGCCAACGGTCAGCGTTCGCAAGCGGGCCGCGCCAGCCGTGCGAGCACGGCGTTCACCAAGAGCTTCACGCAGTACTATCCCGAGATCGCGGCGCGGTCGCCCGTTTACGCGCAACTGCGAAACCTGATTGACATGGCGGTGGCCGCGGCGTTCATCCAGCATGAAGACTTCTATGGCACGTCGGGCTGGGACATGCCGCTATTGGGCGATGAAAGCCGCTTCCCGGTTGAAACGCACCACGCCCCGGCGCAGGTTGAATCGGTAGTGACCAGCGTCTGGAAAGGCAGCCGGCTGATGACTCCGATCGGCGGCGGCGTCCACATTGAAGCCGGCATGGCCTTGCAGTCGCAAAACGTGATGCCGGACGAAGGGGGCAAAGTCGCCGAGGTTCGCCAGAAGACCGAGCTCGACCATCTCAAGCCCGGCCAGTGGTGGTGGGATTAAGCGGACGCGCCGCTGCTTGGTATTGCTCGCATCCGGTGAGCGGAAACGGCCGGCGGGCCGGAGGCATCGACTCAG
>DASZUP010000146.1:0-7319 GCA_035547635.1 Pirellulales bacterium | reverse complement strand
AGATCGCTGATCAGCAGGACGATGCCCTTGCCCGAGTTGCGCAGGCAAAAGTTCTTCACGCCTTGGGCCAGCGAGCCGCTTTCGCCCGGTTGAATGCCTTCCAGATAGTCCAGCATCCGCCATAAGCTGCGGCGTCCGCGGAAGACGGGAGCGGCGAGCCGGGCCGGCTGGCCGACCGTTTCAATCCGCACGCGGTCGGAGCGGATCAGGCCGATAAAGCCCAGCGCGGCCGCCAGTTGCTTGGCGTATTGCAACTTGGTCGGGTCGCCGAAGTTCATCGAGTCGCTGGCGTCGATCAGCGTGTAAAAGTGCAGGTCCTCTTCTTCCAGGAACAGCTTGAGAAACAGCCGGTCCAGCCGCGCATACGTGTTCCAGTCGATGAACCGCAGGTCGTCGCCGTGGACATAGTTGCGGAAATCGGCGAATTCCACGCTCTGCCCCTTGCGCTTGCTGCGCCGCTCGCCTTTCATGCGGCCGCGAAACACCTTGCGGCTGACCAGCTCCAGCTTTTCCAACTGGACCAGCAGTTCCGGGCTGAGCAAGGGGGAGTTGATCGTCGACATCAGGCGGCCTTCTCGTTCTCGGCTTTCTCCGGCACGCCTTCCAGCAGGTCGAGCAGCACCTGATCGCTTTCGATCCCTTCGGCCTGGGCCTCGAAATTCAGCAGCACCCGGTGCCGCATGGCGGGCAGGTAGACGCGCCGCACGTCCTCAAAGCTGACGTTGTAGCGGCCCTCGAGCAACGCCCGCACCTTCGATGCCAAGGCGACCGTCTGGGCGCCGCGGGGACTGGCGCCCCAGCGGATGTATTGATTGGTGATAGGCAGCGAAAAGGGCCCGTCCGGGTGCGTGGCCAGCGTCAAACGGACGACATAGTCCTGAACGTGCGGGGCGAGAATGACCTCTCGCACCAGTTGCTGCCACTGGCGGATCTCGGCGCCGTCCATCACCTTCTCGACCTTGATGACTTCGCCGCGCGTGGTGCGGTCGATGATCGTCGACAGCTCTTCTCGCGTTGAAGGGCCGACCACGAGCTTGAAGAAGAAGCGGTCGAGCTGGGCTTCGGGCAGGGGATAAGTGCCTTCCTGCTCGATCGGGTTCTGGGTGGCCATCACGAAGAACGGCTTTTCCAATTGATAGACGTGCCCTGCGACGGTCACGGAGCCTTCCTGCATAGTCTCGAGCATGGCCGATTGCGTCTTGGGCGTGGCGCGGTTGATTTCATCGGCCAGGCAGATCTGCGTGAAGATCGGCCCGCGCTGGAATTCGAAAACGCGTTTCCCCTCGGGCGTTTCCATCACCATGTTGGTGCCCAGGATATCGGCCGGCATCAGGTCGGGCGTGAATTGAATGCGGGAGAAGTGCAGGTCGAGCGTCTCGGCCAGCGAGCGGATCAGCAGGGTTTTACCCAATCCCGGCACGCCTTCCAGCAGGCAATGCCCGCCGACGAACAGGCAGGTCAGGACTCCGTGAATGATATCGTCGTGGCCGACGATGACCCGTCCGAGTTGCTCTCGCACCGCGCCGTAGCGGGCGAGGAACTGTTCGGCCTTTTGTTGCATGGATTCGCCGAGGCTCATCGTGGTAGATCCTTCAGAGAGAGGTATTTGTTGCTTGATATCGTTGGGAATTAGATTGGCTGGCCGTCGCTTGGTTCAGGGAAATGCAAAATGCAAAACGCAAAATTAAAAATGCAAAATGGATTTTCTCGCTCGGAACCGTAGAGTGCTCGCCATGTACTCATTTTTCCTTTTGCATTTTGCGTTTTGCATTTTTACTTTCCGGCGTTGCGACTTCGATTTGTTCCTCAGGCAAGATCACGCCTCGTCCATTTCTTGCGGCACGGGCAGTTACGATCGACTGTCCGAAGATATTGCAGAGCTGAGTCGCTTCGTCGATCAGCGGCGTAAGCCGCGATTTCGGCAGCAGGTTGCCTTTCGCGGCCAAACGGATCCAGCAACGCGACTCGCGAAGCTCCTTCAAGCAGATTCTCAATTTATGAACGAAGTCGGCCCTGCTCTCAGCGGCCCTCGCTTCCTCGTAATTTGGCGCCGGCGACGTTCCGCAACGAACGAGCTGCCCTGCCACATGCCGCCCCATGCGTGATTTGGGCAGCGCATCGACAACGGCGCCTGCTCGCACCGCAAAGTCCAACAGGCGCTCGGCCAAATCATCGCCTTTCTCCGCGATTGCATTCAACCTCTTGCTATTGGCCGACATTGCTCGTTCTCACTTCACTCGGGCCTATCCAGGCATCGTCATTTTGCGTTTTGCATTTTGCGTTTTGCATTTTTACTTTCCTCGGCGTTAAAACTCGAAGCCTCGGAGGATGCAAAACGTACAACGCACTTCTCACTTGGTCCCATCCCCGCCGCCTGGTCCCTCGCCGCCGTGCCGCTTCTGAATATCTTTTTTCACTTTCAAGAGCCGGCTGGTGTAGCCTTCTTCTTCCTTGGCCTGCTCGGGCGAAATGGCGCCGCGAGCGGGCGGCGGCTTGGGCGGCGCCGGTCCCTTGAGCTCTTCCTCCAGCGCGGCCGTGTCGCCGGGCGATTCCGGCTGGGGCTCAAAGCGAGCGGCGGCCCGCCGCTGCTCGAGCTCGCCGGCCACCTCGGCCTTGCGGCTGCGCAATCGCGACATGTACTCGGGCGCCGGCGCCGGTTGCGGTCGCCCCAGAACGCGGTCTCTCAGCCGGCTTGCCAGCGGCGGAAGCCAGGCGAAGCTGACCTGCACCCGACGGAAGAAGACGTCGGCCAGGAACAGCAGTCCGGCGGCCAGCAATGCATACTGCCAAACGTCCTGGCGGCTCGTGGCCTTGGCCAGATCGTGTCGAAAGACGTTGGTCTTGAGCAATTCATCGACCCTGCCGATGCCCGCCTCGTCTTGAATCACGGCGCCGGCTTCGCCATCCTGCGGTTTGAGCCGGGCCATGTTGTTCAGCAACGCTTCGTCGGCCTCGCGATCGCGGAATTCCGACGAATACGGCACGTTGATGCCGGTCAGAATGGGCGCCCTGCCGGCGCCGGGCGAAAGCATCACCGTATAGGCGCCGGTGTCCTGGGTCGCGAAGGAGCCGACATAGCGGCCTGGCGCCGTTTGTTCCAGCTTGAGCTGGTTCGGCTTCATGTCAGGACCGACCACGGCGCCGCGCAGATCGAGAAAGTTCAGGAAATCGTCGTTCTTGTCCAAGGCCGTCACGACCACGCGGACCTGGCCTTGTTCGACTTCCGTCGCCACGCTGAACTTGCCCTGGTCTCCGGCCGGGCGCATCGACCAGCGGACCGCCTGGCTGAACAGCTTGTCGTAGCCGGGCCACGACGTCCAGGACTTCGTCCATCGCGCACCCGCGTCGCTGGTGAACGCGACCGACTTGCCGAGGCCATACGTCCAACTGGCCAGAATCGTGGCGTTTTCTTCGCCGGGCGGCTGGGGAGAGACCAGCGAGACTTCGACCAGCGGGTTCTCTTTGACGCTGGTCTGCACGAATCCGGTGATTGGCGGCAGTTGGTCGATGCCGTTGACGATCTCGCTGGGAAACTTGATATAGGGGACAAAACCGTTCTCGCGCTCGTAAACCAGCGGGCGGGCTACGCGGCGAGCTTCCTTCTGGAAAATTCGGGGCAGCGCGTTGGGGTTCAAGACCTCGTAATATTTGCCGCCGGTCCGCTTGGCCAGATCCTTCATCACGCTGCTCTCAGCCGGTCCGTGACAGCCGACCGCCACCGCCGAGACGGAGACGCCCAACTTTCGCAGCGCCGCGATCATGCTGTTGCTGGGCGGCGCGGGATCGCCGTCGCTGATTACAATCATGTGCTTGACGGCCGCGTCCGGCAGTTTGGAAAAGCCACGGTGGGCCAGCCGGAAGCCCGAGTCGAAGTCGGGCATGTCCATCGGCGTCATGCGGTCGATCAGGCCGAGCATCCGCTGACGGTTGTTGCGGACTTTGATCACGTCGCCCCACAGCCAACGGTCGACGCCCGGCAGAAGGCCGCAGTAATCCTCGTTGCCCAGGGCCTTGATGGCTTCTTTGGCGATAATCTTTTGCCAGTGGTTGCCGTCGGCCATTTCCGAGGCGTGCATGACCAGCACCAAGGCGCCTTTGGGCACGACCTTGGCGCTTTTGATCTGGAAGTCGACCGGCATCGCTTCCTCGACCTCGGTATTGTTCCAGCCTCCGGCGCCGAAGCTGTTGGGGCCGCCCAGCATGATCAGGCCGCAGCCCATGCTCTGCGTGTTCTGCGCCAGCATGGCCACCTGCTGGTCGCTGAACACCTCGCGCGGCACGTTCGCCAGGATGACCGAGTCGTACTGCTGCAACTCGGCCAGGCTGGTGAACAACTGGTTGCTGGCGCGGATGGAAACTTCCAGGTTTTCGTGCCGCAGCCGTTCGGCCAGAAATTCGTGCTCGCCCCGGTTCTCTTCGTCCTCGATCAGCAGCACCTGGCCGCTGCCGCGCACATACGTGAACGTGGTGGCCCGGTTGTTCTCGACCATACCGTCATCGGCCGGGTCGTCGGGCACAAACCGGGCCTCGTAGGCGTAGAAGTTCGGCGTGTCGATCTGCTCGCGGATCGTGTAGACCTTTTTGCCGGGCGGCAGCTCGACGTGCTGTTCGCTAAGCACCTGCGGCTGGTCGTCGGTGCGGCGCGAGATGATCAGCTTGCCGGGGATCACGCCGCTTTCCCCTTCAGCCGGCTCGCTGGTGTTGTTCAGCACCACGCGCAAGTCGAACGGCTGGCCGCGGCGAACATTCGGCGGGCGATCGATCTTGTCGACCAGCACGTCGCTGCGCGAGCCGTAGAGCACCGGCTGCACGTCGATACCGATCCCGGCGTCGGCGGCGTTGCGCGCCTGGTCCAGCGCATCGCCGATATTCTGCCGGCCGTCGCTGATGATCACGATCCGTTTGGCGCTGTCCTCGGGGAACGAGGCCTGGGCCAGCTTCAAGGCGCCGGCCAGGTTGGTCGATTCCTGGTCGATCAGGCTTTCGACCGTCTGTTCGAGTTGGATGCTCTCGTCGAACGGCGGCACCTCGATCACCGCCTCGCGGCCGAACATGATCACGCCCACGCGGTCGGCGCCGTCCCGCTGCGCGGCGATGGACTGATTGACGTATTCGATCATCGCCTGGCGCCGTTCGGGCGGAATGCTCAGCGACTGGTCGATCAGGTAGATCACCGTCAGCCGGTCGCTGGTCTTGACCGACTGCAAGCCGGCGAGCGCCATTACCAGCAGCGCCAGCACCGCCGCGCGCAACAGCAGCACGACCACGCGCCGAATGCGGCCCAGGCCGGCCAGGCTGCGGAAGCTCAGCCACCACAACAGCGGCACAAGCGCCAGCAGCACCAGGTATCCGGGAGCGTCAAAGCCTACGCGGTACGGCAGCATGACTACATCACAATCCGTTGCACGCGATGATTGAGCGTATCCAATACATGGATCCTCCCCTGGCTGTCCCGCACCAAGGCCCAAGGATGATGGAGTTCTCCCGGCCGCCGTCCGTGACGTCCCCAGCAGCCGAGCGACTTGCCGGAGCGAGTGAACTTCTGTACGCGGTGGTTGCCGTACTCGCAGACGTACAAATCGCCGTGCTCGTCGAAGATCAGGTCGTACGGGTAATAGAGTTGTCCCGGCTCGCTCCCCTGTTCGCCCCAGACGTCGAGCAGCTTGCCTTCCGTATCAAACACCTGGATGCGGTGATTACAGGCGTCGACCGCCCAAATACGATCTTGCTCGTCGACGGCCAGGTTTTGCGGCCGGACGAATTGCCCTGGCTCAAAGCCGTGACCGCCCCACTGCAAGAGAAACTTGCCGTCGGGGCTGAACTTTTGAATTCGGTCGTACTCGCCATACTCGGCGACGTACAGGTTGCCGTGTGAATCATCGACGGCGTCAGTGACAAAGCCGAACTCGCCCGGCCCGTGCCCTTGCGTTCCGCCGAGCGTGAACAGCAATTCTCCTTCTGGCGAGTAAGCGAGCACGCGGAAGTAATGCGTGTCGGCCACCAGCAGCCGGCCTTTCCGGTCAAAGGACAGCCCGGTGGGCCGGCCGTTGGTATGCACGGGCGTTTGCCAGAATCGCAGGAATTCGCCGTCGGGCGTGAATACCTGGATCCGAGCGGTCATATCGACGATGTACAACTGATCTTGCGAGTCGATGGCCATGGCCCGGGGCTTTTGCAGTCTGCCGTTGGAGATGCCTTTGCGGCCCCAGACAAGTTGCGGCTCGGAAGTGGCCCCTTCATCCTCGCAGCCGGCGGCGGCGAGCGCTGAAACAATCAACAGGCCAAGCCACGCTTGGCGCAAAACCGTGCGTGGCTGGCGTTGCCGCGACAGGACGCGGCGCGCAGCATGCACCGTCTGCGACAACACGGATTGGCTCTCGGTAGCGGCTTGGCGAAGCGTTTGACCAGGCACGCAATGACCCCGCGGGAGATGTGGTTCGAATCGATCGTCGCCGCCGGAAACCGTCAGCGTTTATCCGGCAGGCTGCGAAGCATAAGCCCTCTTATCGTCTCGGAATTTCCGCCGTTGGCAAGCAAAATCTTGGCGCTGGTCTGTACGCCCCTACTAACCCGAAGCGCGTGCGAGGCGGAGCGACGCATTTCCCTCGCTCGCGCTGCGGGTTAATGTCGATCAATCTCACGCACCTGCCTATCAAGCCGCTTCCTCGCCAGCGTTCTCCGGCGCTGAGGCACGACGACGGCGCCGCACTTCGCACCACGCCCAACCGGCCAGTGCGACCACATTGATCGGCCAGTAAACGTCCAGATGTCTGGGCCATTCGATTGCGGGCATGGTTCCTTCCCAAGGCCCTCGCACCCACATCACCGCGGTCAGCGCGGCGCCGAACCCTCCTAAAATGTACAGATCTGCAAGTTGCTCGGGCCGTTCTCTGAGCAACACCGCCAACACGTACCAGCCTGCGGCCAGCAATGGCACGAACCAACGAATCGAGCAACAATACCCAGAATAGTTGTTTGAAGTTAGCGCATAAAGCAGCCACGCGCCACAAAAAAAGCCGGCGCCAAATATTAATTCGGGTTTCTCGTACAATCGCCGACGCATGAGCAGAAACAGCCCCGCGAACGAGAGCATCAGCGGCAGGTTGTGGTTGAAGAATCCATGCTTGCCGAACAGCATTGCCGGCGGATAGAGCAGGAACTTGCCGAGCGACTTGCTTTTGACGGCGCCGGTGATGTTTTCGGCGTTGAACGGAGACCCGGGCCACTGGAGAAACTCCACGTTCATATTGGCCGGCAGCAGGGAGCCGCCGATGTAATAGTTCAGAGCATGGTGCGCCGCGAGCCACGGCGCAGCGGTC
>DASZUP010000145.1:0-16121 GCA_035547635.1 Pirellulales bacterium | reverse complement strand
GAAGGACTGGAGTCGTCGTCTCGAAATGTTTGTCGCGACTCAACCCCGACAGCAGATAGGGCATGCCGGGCGGAACAAGCTCGATATGAAACCTGCCCTCGTCGTCGGTTTTGAAATCTTCCAATAAATCGCCCGAGTCGGGGCGCCGATCGTCACCCTTCGCCGGTGCGACGAGCGCTCGCGCTGGAAGCTTCGAAACGGCCTTTCCGTTGCGGTCTACGACGCGCCCCTTGATCGCGCCGCACGGACGCAGTACGAGTCGCTTGGGCGGGGCCGCGTCGCGCGAAAGCCGCACGGCGCCCGCCAGTTTCTGCTTCACATTTAGAAACAGCGTAGTGCGCGGTTGCTCGCGCGGGCCGACGATCTCGGCAATGGACGTCGGCAACGGAGTATCGGACCAGTGATAAAAGTAGCCCACGGCCTTTCGGGTTGGCGCCGCGTGCTTCGTCACCACGCCCGCGAGCGGACGGACGTCCGGATCGAATAACTCGATACGTGCGACGTCGAGAGGACGCAATTCGATATCGCACGCCGCCTCAGTCGTTTCGGGCGGCGGGTTGATTTCGCGCAAGGCGGTGGCCATCTCCAGATCGCTGCCGCCAGCGACCTTGAGGCCGCCGTCGTCCTTTTGCAAACTTTTAGCGATGGAGTCGATGCCATCAGCCTCGGGATAGCGATCAGCCTGACTGGCGATAAACGCCACCAATCCGCGACCGGGCAGCGCCGGCAATTGGTACGTCCCATCGTCGCGAGTGCGATAGCGATCAAGCATTTCGTTGCTGAAGCGGGGATATCGCCCTGCGAACTCGTTTGACAAGAACGGGCGATAAATCACCATACCGCGAACCGGCCGGCCCGTGACGGCGTCGGCTATGCGGCCGCGCACCATGATCGTCCTTTTCAGCGCAGCGTCGCACGTCACGGCGCCCAGGCCTTCGCGCTTCGAAACGTCCAGCTTCGTGCGGAAATAGGGCTGATCGAGCCGCGGTATCAATCGCAGCCGGTGCCCGCGTTTGGGATCAGTAGGCTTCGGCGCCCCGTGCAGCGTGTAGCGACCTTGTGTATCGGTGGTCGCTGAAAGGAAGCCCTCGACCAGGAAATTCGCGCCCGCGTACTGGTTCAGCCGTACTTCGACGCCAGTCAACGGCTGACCGCTCTCGGCGTCGCGCACCGTGCCAGTAATCGGCTGCTCTGGTTCGACGGTCAGATCGAACCTGGCGCCGAAGCAGGACTGGACGAGATAGCGAGGATCGCCCCACTCGGGATAAGGCAACGGCGGCATGTCGCGCGTCAGCACGTTGAGCCACGTCTTGGCGACGCCGGGGCCGCTCAACTCCAACTTGACAAGCCTGTCGCGCCCCAGGCCGTCCAGTCGAAAACGGCCGTGCTCGTCAGTCACCGCCGCGTGCAACGCGGAGGGCGGTCCCAGCGCCAGGCGCTTTTGCCCCGGGAAGGTCGCAACTTGCGAGTTGCCGCTCGGGAATCTATCGGGTCTACCACTTCCGGATTATTCTTTGCGACTTTGATCCAGGCGTCGATGTTCTGGGCGCCGCCTTGCACCCAAAAGACGCTGACGCGCACGCCGGGGATCGGTCGGCCTTCCAGGTCGAGTACGCGGCCTTCGATGGGAACATCATCACGCGACAGCCGCAAGGTCGACGCGTCTTCGGCGGGAAGGGAACTCCAGTCGAGAGCACGACCGCGAGCATCCGCCAACACGAGAAATCGCGAGGAGTTGAGCACGTCCTGCGTGGCGAACGGCGCCAGCGTGGAGTAGTCGATCGCGGCCTCGCCAGCTTTATCGGTATGACTTTCGGCAAGCACATGGACCGATTCAACCCAGGCGGGATGACTGTCAAACCGGAGTACTCGGACGCGCGCATCTGCGATCGGTTGGTCGTTGTCATCGACGACGCGGACGCGAAGCGGGGGGGAATGTTCGAGCGAGTTGGCGCCAGTTACCGGTTTTTCCGCCGGCTTCTGGTCGGGCTTTGCGGCCCTGCCGTACGTCACCTCGCCCAGGTCTTTGGTTTCGCCGGGCGCCAACGTCAAGTCCTTTGCAAACGCGCCGGCGAAGCCTTTGCCGGCCGCCTGAGCGTCGAGTTGATAATGACACCCGACTGGAATATGGTCGTACTCGAAGCGTCCCTGCTCGTCGGTCGCGATGGGCGGCAGCCGTTCGGTAAAATCGCCGATCGGCAATGTCCAGGCGGTGATTTCCGCCCCGCTGAGCGGTTCGCCCTCTTTGTCAAGTAAGCGACCCACGACTTTCCCGGTCGGTTCCAGCAAGACCGTCGCGGCGCCGGCGGGGTAATCGGTCAACCGCAGCCGCACGACCTTGCCGAGCTTGCGCTGTTTGTGCCGGATGACGACGGTGCGAGTCTCGTCGGGACCGAGAGTGATTACGTCGAAACTCGCGCGTTCCCCGGGCTCCGCATACGAGCTTTGCCCGCTTCCGATGGTCTCGAAGCCGCTGACGGGCTTGCCGTCGCGATCGAGCACGTTGACCTTAATCTTGCCTCCCGGATCGAGAGCCAGGTCGCAGACGACGCTTTCCGTGCCGGCCGGCGGATTGATTTCCTGCATGGCATGCGGCCACTTTTTGCCCGGCATCACCGGATTAGCGTAGGTGGGGAAGGCGCCACGGTCAGTTATCCCTGCAATCGCCTCGGCGCCGACGCCGTCACGATATTGGCCGATCACGCATTCGGCGCCGACGATCGCCCGGCCCGGCAACCCGACGAGCCGAAAACTGCCGTCGGGCCGGCTGGCATATCGATCCTGAAAACCGTGCCCGCGACCCAACTCGCCGAATTCCGGCGTTTTTTGAGCATATTCGTTCGAACGGAATGGCAAGTAGTGCAGCCGCGCAATCAGCGGCTCGCCGGTGGCCTTGTCCGTGACGCGGCCGCTGATCCAGACGCCGCGGTGCAGCTCGATATCCAACTCGACAGGTTCCAAGCCGCGCGACTCAGGGACTTTGAATTCGCGCATCAAGTACGGCTGGTCGTCATTAGGTACCGCCAATAGCGCGTTGCCTTCGCCTTTCGGCATGCCGAGCAGGCGGTAGCGGCCTTGTGCATCGCTGACGGCGCGGAGATGCCTTTCATTAATGTAATTGCTGCCGGCGAACTGGTTGCTTTCAATGCTGACTCCGGCCAGCGGCTGGCCTGTCTCGGCGTCGCGAACGATGCCGGTAATCGGTTGCGAAGGCGGTGCGACCAATTCGAACTCGGCGCCATAGACCGGCGTCGATTCGTCTGACATGCTGCTGACTTTCAATTGCAGCGGCTCGCACGGCCGCGTGACGACGGTGAGTTGCTGGTAGGCGATCGTAGGCCCGACCAGCGAAAGTTGGACGCGCCGCTCGCGGCCGATGCCATGGATCGTGAACCGGCCGTCGTCTGCAGTCACGGCGCGAGGCGGCCAGGCGTCGAATTGCGGCAAACTGTCGCCGAGGTGTCGCGCGGCAGTCCACGGGAACTCGCCGCGGCGAACAGCCTGCACCCAGCCGTCGAGACTTCCCTCTTTACCGTTGTAGATGCTGCCGACCTGAACGCGGACGGCCGCGATCGGATTGCCTTCCAAATCGACGACGCGGCCGGCGATCGGCGCGTCGTCGGGTACAAGCGTGAGCGTCGGCTCCTGACCCGCGGGGATGTCCCGCCAGGTCACCCAGCCGGGGCCGAAGCCTTCGGCCGTGGCGACAATCGCGACCTCTTTCCACTGTTCGGGGCGTTCCACGTTGACGTTGAACTGCGATTTGCGGTACGAGATGGTGAAGCGACCGTCAGGGCCGCTCTTCGCTTCGGCCAGCGGTGCATGCGGGATGTGCGGTTCCCAATACCAGCGCGCGGCGAAAATCCTGGCGCCCGCGAAGGGCTTGCCCTGCGGATCAACGACCCGTCCGTTGACGGCGACCAGATCGTCGTCCGGCGTTTCGGCATTCTTGGTTTCTGACGTCTCTTGCCGGTCGTCCTCGGCCTCTGCCTTCGGCGCCAGGCCGACGACGGCAACGGCCGTCACGATCATCGCCACACCGACCAACAGCAGACGCGCCGCTGGCGCGCTGAGGGGCAGGTGTGAACAGGCGCCATCGAACAAGGTGCGAACGCGGTGCTCCAGGCTGCTGCGCTGGGCCATCGCCACGGCGGCGGCGAATCGGACGGGGCGATAAGTTCGAGCGATTTGCAGCAGCTCGGCGGCATAATCGCTGGCCCGTTCGCCGGCGTGGACGACGCAATCGTCGCAGGCCAGCTCGCGATCGATCCGCAGCCGCCGCAAGGCATGCCAGGCGAGCGGATGGAACCAATACAGCGCGCACGTCGCACGAGCGAGCATCTGGAAACCGACGTCACAGCGTTTGACGTGCGCCAACTCGTGCAGCAACACGACGCGCCGCAACGACGCCGACCACTCGCGCGCTTGCGCGGGCAACAGCACGACCGGCCGCAGCAGGCCCCAGGTCATCGGCATCGTGGCGGCTGCGGTCTCCAGCAGTTCGACTCGCCGCGAAATTGCCAGCCGCCTGCAATGTTCTTCAAGCAAATGTCGCCATATCGCATCCTCGATCGGGCGCGCCTGGCGCCTTAAGCTAAAGGTGCGAAAAGCGCCGACGATCAATGGCAAGAGAGCGAGTGCCGCGCCTGCCAGCCAAAACAGCGCCGCCGCGGACGAATGCCGCGTGACGCCCGAGCGTCGAAATTCATCGTCGCTGCGGTGAACCATGGACGTTTCCAGCGGCAGCGCCGCCTTGGTCGTTGGCTGGGATGGCGCCGCGACCTGCGCGAGTTCATCGCGGGCATGCCCGACTGCTTCAAGCGGGACGTTGTCAGGAAGTGCAACCGAGGAAGGTTCGAGCGACATGGCTGCGGCGGCCGTCGTTTCGTCGGCGACCTGCACTGCAAACCTTGCAGGCAAAACCGCCAACCGCCACTTGGGCAGCGCGGCCGATAACGCGGGAAGCAACAGCAGCGCGGCAAAGGTCAAACACCAGAGCCGATGCCGCAATGCTGCCGAAGATCGCCGCAAGAGGGCGGCCGCAATGACGGCGGCCAGCAGCAGAGCCGTCGCCTTCAGGCCGACGTCGAACCAGAACGAGGGGAAAGGCGTGCTCGCGACTTCCGCCAGAAAAAGAAACCAGGTCGACATCTCACCGGCCCTCCTTTCTCGCTTGTTCGATCAGCTCTTGCATCCGCCGGTAGTCGGCGTCGTTGAGCCGTTCGGATGAAACCTCGAGCAAGGCCGCCACGGCGTCGCTGGCCGAGCCGCCGAAGAACGTGTCGAGCAGATGCCCCAAGGCCGAGCGGCTGGCCGACTCGTGAGGCTCGGTCGGACGGTAGACGTATTTCGTGCCAGCCCGCCGGTGGCGGAGATAGCCTTTTTGCTCCAGCAGCCGGATCATCGTCCGCACGGACGAGTAGCTGGGCGGATCGGGCAGCCGAGCCAGTACGTCGCCCACCGACGCCTCGCCGAGTTGATAAACGGCATCCATGATCTGCCGCTCGCGCCGCCCGAGTTCCTGCGGGCCTTTGCGCTTGGCCATGAGGAGACCTCCCGTCGAAGTGTTAATGCATTGCCACTGGCAATGTATTGCCACTCAGCGCGCATGTCAACAGTCCGTGGCGGAATTCAAGAGAATTCGTGTCGAAAGGACAGCGGTTGCGAGCGGGCGATGGGGCGCTTACTTGGCCGGGACGTGTTCTGCCGCCATCGCCCAGAGATTGACCGTGGCGTCCTGGCAGCCGCTGGCGAGGTACTTGCCGTCGGCGGAAAATGCGATTGAGGTTACGGCCGAACGGAAACCCGCCAACTGATCGCACTCCACGGCCGTGTCGGCGTCCCACAGCCGAATGCTGGCGTTGCCTGCCACTTCAGGGCCGCAGGTCGCCAACAGCTTGCCCGTCGGCGACCAGGCGATCGCCTGGCTTTTGGCGGCGAGAAACGACGTCAGAATCTGGCACGTGCTGATATCCCAGATCCGGCCTTCGTTGGCGCTGAGCACTGCCAGTCGGCTGCCATCGGGAGAAAAAGCCAGTCCGAAATCGTCGCGGTCTTCCTCGGTCTTCAACCGGAGCTGGAGGTATGGCTCCCACTTCGGCACGCTCCAGAGCACGGCGGGCCCGCGGCTCTGCCAGACGGCGGCCAGGTGCTCGACCGTCGGAGAAAACGCAACGCGGCAGACGCCTTGGCGGTCATGGGGAATCTGATGCGCGGCCTGCCATGCGCTGCAATCCCAGAGCTTGATCGGTTCTTTTTCGCCGCCAGAAGCCAGCCACTTGCCGTCGGCGCTGAAGGCCAACGAGGTGATCGGTCCGGCGCCCGCCCGCCACGAGTGTTCGCGGACGCCGAGCACTGCATCCCACAACCCGCGTCCCACATTCCAAATGGCAATCGTGCCATCGCGGCTGCCGGTGGCCATCAGTGGTTCGTCAGGCGAAAAGGCCAGCGAGAGTACGGCGTCTCGATGCCACTGGAGCGCGGCGACCGGTTCGGTCAGGTCGACGTCCCACAACGTGACGCCGCCGATCTGGCTTTTGGCGACGGTGGCAGAAGGCGCGCCGTACGCCGCGGCGAACAGGCGGCTGTCAGGCGAGAACCCGATCGCACGGACGGGTTGCCGATGTCCGCGCAACGAGGCCTTGAGAATGGCCCCCCCTTCCGATGCCGCGAGCCCCAAGCAGTTTCCGCAGTTCGTGCAGGCGGCCAACTCGCCGTCAGGCTCAGTCGGCGCTTCCCAGATCGAACCGCACTGGCATCGTATTTGTGTCACTAAGGGCCTCGTCGTCTCGTCTCTGTACATGCAGTACGCACGCCCCGGGGCAGGGCGGGCGGTTTGCTGCAGTCGCTGCCTCGTCGGTGGTCTTGTCTGATTCGGGGGCCAACGTTAATGATACGGTTGAGTTTGCCTGGGCAAAGAGCAAAGCAGCTGGTAGGCCCCGCTCCTCGCCCCCTCAATCGTTCGATCTAGAATAACCACATTGGGGAGCCAAATGTTGCCGGTCGGGCGGCTGGGAGTGAAAAAAACGAGAGGCAAGGGTAACAATCCGCGGCGTTTTGCGCTAGTAGTGGGCAGCAGCGTAACAGAGGGCAAGCAGGGCGCATGCCGTTGACCGGACAAGACCGGAAGGCTGCGGCAAGTTTCCGACCCGTGAGAAAGTGAGAAATCTGCCGATTGAATCGACCCGATAACAGCAAGGTAGACCAACATGTTACGACGTTGGGCGCAAGTCGAGGGCGGGCGTGAAAAGCCGTTTGAAAGGCCGAAACCGGCGTGGTAGGCTGTGACGATTAGTCAACTTGCACACCTGTCGAACGGGGGAATGCCGCGTCAAAATTCCCCGTGTTTCTCCGTTTGTCTTCATGAGCGATTCGTTCGACGACGGACCTGGCGTAAGACGGCCTCAGTCTGTCGGCTATTTGGTTTGAGGACCTGCCCGTGGACCGCACGCGATTTCTTGGCTCCTTTTTTGGTCCTCCGACCCTCGTGGACTTGGCGCGTCATCGCGCGGATCATCAGGCGGATGAGAACGGCTACCTGTTTCTCACCGACGGCGAAACGCACGAAGCCCAATTGACCTACGGCGAGTTGGATCGGCAGGCCCGGGCGATTGCCGCCTGGTTGCAGTCACACGGCATGCAGGGGGAGCGGGCGCTGTTGCTCTATCCGGCCGGGCTGGAGTTCATTGCCAGTTTTTTCGGCTGCCTCTATGCCGGGGTGGTGGCCGTTCCGGCATATCCGCCGCGCATGAATCGGTCTCTGGATCGCATCCACGCCATCGCGCAAGACGCCCAGGCCAAAGTCGCGTTGACGACTTCTTCGGTGTTGGAACGCGTCCAGCCGTTGCTGATGGACATTCCGGAACTCACTCGGCTTAAGTGGTTGGCCACCGACGAGACTCCCGTCGACATCGAGCGCGATTGGCGCGATCCGAACGTCCAAGGCGACGCCCTGGCCTTCTTGCAATATACCTCCGGTTCCACCGGCGCTCCCAAAGGGGTCATGCTCAGCCATGAGAACTTGCTGCACAACTGCGCGCTCATTGGTTATGCCTTTGAGTTGACCCACGCGATCAACGGCGTGTTCTGGCTGCCCAGTTATCACGACATGGGACTGGTCGGCGGCATTCTGGCGCCCCTCTATCAGGGGTCATTAAACGTCCTGATGTCGCCGATGTCGTTTTTGCAGCGACCTTTCCGCTGGTTGCAGGCCATCTCTCGGTACCAGGCGGCGACCAGCGGCGGACCGAACTTTGCCTATGACCTGTGCGTTCGCAAAATTACGCCCGAGCAGCGCGTGCAGCTCGACCTGAGCTCGTGGAGCGTCGCATTTAACGGCGCGGAACCGGTGCGTTCAGAAACGCTGGACCGGTTTGCGGAGATGTTCGAGCCGTGTGGTTTCCGTCGCGAGGCGTTCTACCCGTGCTATGGGCTGGCTGAGGCGGCGTTGATCGTCTCCGGCGGCTACAAGCCGGCGGAACCCGTCGTCAGATCGTTCGATGCCAAGGCTCTGGAAAGCCGCAAGGTGGTCGAATTGCCGGCCATGGACGATGGCGCCCGGCGGCTGGTCGGCAGCGGCCGGCTGTTGCCCGACGAGCAGATCGTGATTGCCGATCCAGAAACCATGAGTCTCTGCGGACCGGGACAGGTGGGCGAGATCTGGGTGTCCAACCCGAGCGTGGCTCAAGGGTACTGGCAGCGCCCGGAAGAGACGGAAGATGTCTTTCACGCTCGGCTTCGAGGCACGAACGAAGGCCCGTTTCTGCGGACCGGAGATCTGGGCTTCTTCCAGGACGGCGAGCTGTTCGTGGCCGGCCGCTTGAAAGACCTGATCATCATTCGCGGGTTGAACCACTACCCGCACGATATCGAACTGACGGCTGAGAAGAGCCACGAGGCCATGCGGCCCGGCTGCGGCGCCGCCTTCACGGTCGACGTACACGACGCAGCAAAGCTCGTCATCGTGTACGAGATCGACCGCCGACAGAAAGGCGAGTTGGCTGAAATCTTCGAAGCAATTCGCCGCGACGTCTCGCGCGAGCACGAGTTGATCGTCGACGCCATCGTGCTGGTCAAGGCGGGCAGCATTCCCAAAACATCGAGCGGCAAGATCCAGCGGCATGCCTGTCGCAACGCCTTCCTGGCCGGCTCGCTGGAAGTGGTGGAACGGTCGCACGCCGGCGATTTCGTCTGGTCGGCGGGCGGTCCGGCGCTCGGCGGAAAGGCCGGAACCCCAACGCCGGAATGTTCGACTTCCGGAACCGCCGAAGGCGCCTGCTCGGATGTGAGCGAATTCGCCGGCAGCGAATTGTCCGACGCCGATTTCGAGCAACCGGCCAAAGCGGACGTCTCGCAGCGCGGGGCCCCTGCCCCAACGCCTGCTCGGCGTCCGGCGGGCAGGCCGCATCGACCGGCGGCCAAGCCCGCCGCGGAAAGGCCGGCGGCGCCCTCGCGTAACGGCAGCCATTCCGCCCCGGCGGCCGAACGGGCCGCCGAGGAGCTCAAGAAGAGCACGGCGGAACAGGTGCTGGAAGAGGTGCAGCGGATCGCCAAGGAGCGGGCCAAAGGGCTGACGCTCGATTCCAGCATCGTCGAGCTGGGGCTCGACTCGCTGGAGCGGATGGAGATTCTCGCCTCGCTGGAAGAACGCTTCGGCGGGCGATTCCCGGAAGAGGTGCTGCCGCAGTTGGAAACCTGCCGCGAGGTGGTGGCCGCCGTCGAACAGTATCTGGGCAGCGGCGAAAAGCGAGAGGAAGAGGCCGAGGCGATTCCGCCGGAGAACTACCGCTTCGACCGTTATCCGGAGTACCTGCGCCTCAAGCAGAGCATGGAAGTGGCCGAGCGGTTGGGCATTGGCAATCCGTATTTCAACGTCCACCAACGCGTTACGAACGACACGACGATGATCGGCGGGCGAGAGCTGATCAACTTTTCCAGCTACAACTACATTGGCATGTCGGGCGACCCGATCGTTTCCCAGGCGGCCAAGGACGCCATCGACCGCTTCGGCACCTCGGTCTCGGCCAGCCGGCTGGTATCAGGGGAAAAGACGATCCATCACGAGTTGGAGGAGGCGATCGCGCGGCTGGTCGGCGCTGAAGACGCCGTCGTGTTCGTCGGCGGACACTCGACGAACGAGACCACGATCGGCCACCTGTTCGGCCCGGGCGATTTGATCCTGCACGACGCGCTGGCGCACAACAGCATCATCCAGGGCTGCATCCTCTCGGGCGCGCGGCGGCGTCCGTTCCCGCACAACGACTGGCGGACGGTGGACCAGTTGCTCTCCGATCTGCGCGGCGACTACCGCCGCGTATTGATCGCCATCGAGGGCGCGTACAGCATGGACGGCGATATCCCGGACCTGCCGCGGTTTATCGAAGCCAAGCGGAAGCACAAGGCGTTCCTGATGGTCGACGAGGCGCATTCGGCCGGCGTGCTTGGAACGCACGGCCGGGGCATCGGCGAGTACTGGGACGTCAATCCGGCCGACGTTGACCTGTGGATGGGCACGCTCAGCAAGTCGTTCGGCAGTTGCGGCGGTTACATCGCCGGCTGCAAGGCCGTGGTCGAGTATCTGAAATACACGGCGCCGGGTTTCGTGTTCAGCGTCGGAATCTCGCCGCCCAACGCGGCCGCTTCGCTGGCAGCCCTCAAGCTGCTGGAACGCGAGCCGCAGCGAGTTAAACGGCTGCACGAGAATTCCGCCTTGTTCTTGTCGTTGGCCCAGCAGTGCCGGCTGAATACCGGGTTGAGCAAAGACACGCCGGTGGTTCCGATCATTCTCGGAGACTCGCTGCTGTGCTTGCGATTGTCTCAGGCGCTCAACGGCCGCGGCATCAACGTGCAGCCAATCGTCCATCCGGCGGTCGAAGAGCATGCCGCCCGGCTGAGGTTCTTCATTACTTCGTGCCACACGGAAGAGCAGATTCGATACACCGTGGCCGCGTTGGCGGAGGAGCTGGCGAAGATCGACCCCGCACACGGCGAAGTCCGCGGCGCCAACGGGGCGCTCGCCTCGGCCCACCACCGCGCTCGACGCTAAAGCGACGCCGCTACCGGTTTGACGTGAACTTCGACCCTGTACTCTCGTTGTGAAGTCAACCGTGCCTGATCCTTTGCGACTGTTGATTCTTGGCGCTCATCCGGACGACGCGGAGTTCCACGCGGGCGGACTGGCGGCCATGTACGGCCGCCGCGGGCATACGGTCAAAATCGTCTCCGTCACCAACGGCGAGGCGGGCCATCATGAACAATCCGGCGCGCCGTTGACGGCCCGGCGCCGTGCCGAAGCGCACGCGGCAGCGGCGTTGATCGGCGCCGAGTCGGAAGTCTGGGACAATCGCGACGGGCGGCTCGAGCCGACGCTGGAAGTGCGCTGGCAGGTCGTCCGAGAGATTCGCACATTCCGGCCTGACCTCGTGCTGACGCATCGGCCGAACGATTACCATCCCGACCATCGGGCCGTCGGCCAGGCGGTGCAAGACGCCTCGTACCTGGTGACCGTTCCGGCCATTGTGCCGGAGGCGCCAATCCTGCGGCGCGACCCGGTGGTGGCCTATATGCCGGACCGCTTCACCAAGCCTACGCCGCTTGAAGGGGACGTGGTGGTCGACGTCGGCCCCTACGTGGAACAAATCGTGGACATGCTGGCCTGTCATGTTTCGCAGGTCTACGAATGGCTGCCGTTCAACCGCCGCGAAGCGGACGCGGTTCCCGCCGATGCGGAGGCGCGCCGCGCCTGGCTGCGCGAGTGGCGGCTGGACATGTTGCGTCCGCAGGCCGATCGCTATCGCGAGGAGCTGATCGCTCGTTACGGGGCGGAGCGCGGCGCGGCGGTCGAATACGCGGAAGCGTACGAAATCAGCGAATACGCCGCTCCGCTGGACGACCAGGGCCGGCGGCGTTTATTCCCGGAATAGTTCATGCCCGCACGTCAGTTGCTGTATTACGTGAGCGGGCACGGCTATGGTCACGCCACGCGCAGCGCGGCGATCATTCGCGAGTTCGTCAAGCAAGCCCCGCAGTGGACCGTTCACGTCCGTACGAGCGCGCCGCCCCGATTGTTTGATGGCGTGCCGAACACGATCGTCCACTTGCAACCCAAGTCACTGGATCCGGGCGTGGTCGAGGATCCGGATGCGCTCGGCGTCGACGTGCCGGCGACGCTGACGCAGCTCGAAGCGTATTACGACCAGCGCGAGGCGACGAAGGCGGCGGAACTCGCGTGGCTGGCCGAGCGCGAGATCGTCTTGATTGTGGCCGACTTCCCGCCGCTGGCCGGCGAGATTGCCGCCGCGGCGGGCCTGCCGTGCGTGGGAATCGGCAACTTCACCTGGGACTGGATTTACGAACCGCTCATCGCCGGCCACGAGCGGCGGCAGGTCTTGCTGGAGTGGATTCGCGCCGGCTACGGCCGGATGCGAACCATGCTGCGGCTGCCGTTCAGCCACACGAGCGGCCTGGAGATGTTCGGCGAAGTGCAGGCCATGCCGCTGGCGGCCCGCCGGGCGACTCGCGACCGTGCCGAGACGCTCAAGCATCTCGGACTCGAAGCCGGCGACGAGCGGCGCCGGGTGGTGCTGGCCATGCGCGGCCGCATTCCGCGGGCCGCCCGCGAGCGCGCCGCTCGAGAAAACCCCGACTGCCTGTTTTTGCATTTCGAAACCGACGCTGCGCCGTGTGCGGAAAACATGCGGGCCGTCGAGTTAACGCCGAGCGTGAACTTCACCGACGTGCTGCAAGTAGCCGACGTCGTCGTCTCAAAGCTGGGCTATGGCATCTTGTCGGAATGCATCGCGGCCGAGAAACCAATACTTTGCCCGCCGCGACGCTGCTTTCGGGAGGACGAAATTTTCGACCGCGAAGCGGCAAAATACGTGCGGCTGCTCGGCATTTCCCAGGCAGCGTTTGCCGCCGGAGATTGGCGCACATCCCTGCAGCGGCTTCTGTCGCTGCCGCGCCCCGCGGCTGAAATGCCGCAGGACGGCGCCGCGTGTTGCGCTCGGTTCATTGCCGCGAGCGCGGAACGGGCCTATCGGCGGCCGTAGTGATTCGCCCGAGCCGGGGGATGCACGACGCGGAGCCGAACGACGGCGGAAGATCTCCGGCACGCCAACCAGCTCCGCCATTTCCTGCCGCTCCTCTCTCTGGGCCGCGCTCGCCAACGAAGCTGCGATTACGTCCGGCGGACCAATTCCCGTCGCGGTCGATGATTCGGCTGCCCGACCTGGCAGACTTTGACGTCTTTGCCGTTGAGTCTTACGTGACAGCTTTTGAAGAAGCTGCCGGCGTCGCACGCCGATGGAATCGTCATCAGTCGGATACCAACATGTTCTGTGGCAGGAGCGCCGAGCTATGCGTCGGGTTCTGCTTGCTGCGTGCGTCGTGTTGTGGTTCGATGCCCGTCTGCTTCCGGCGGACGAGCCGGTTCCCGCGAGCGCGGATGGAGTCGCTCGGGGAGAGAACCAGTCGCCGCTCGAGGCGCCGCCGTGCAAAATGCCGTGCATCACGCTGCGGCCATCCTGCAATCGCTGGTGGGGCGGCGCCGACTACCTGCTGTGGTGGTTCAAAGACGCCCCCTCGCCAACGCCGCTGGTGATCAGCGGACCGACGGACTCAACGTTTCTGCCCGTTCTCGGCGAGCCGGGAACCAACGTCGTGCTGGGCGGGACGGCCGTGGCGCCTGGCGCGCATTCGGGCGGCCGCTTCACGATGGGGCGCTGGCTCGATGCAAACCAGACCTTCGGCGTCGAGGGAACCTTCTTCTTTCTCGGCAATCGCAGCGTGAGTCAGTCCGTCGGTTCCAGCGGCGCGGCGGGTTCGCCCCTGTTGGCGCTGCCGTTCTACGATCCGACGCTCCCGGGAGAAAACTCGACGGGCATCGCCATTCCGGAGGTTTTCTCGGGGACTGCGGTGCTGACGACGGCCAGCCGCTTTCAAGGCTGGGAAGCGACCGGCGTTTGGAACCGGAGTTCCAGCGGCCGGTTTCGCCGGGAGTGGCTGGGCGGATTTCGGTATTTGAATTTGACCGAGGAGTACTCCCTGGCGACGAACAGTCCGTTCATTGATGTGCCGGAAGACGTCTTCCAGACCCTCGACGATTTCAAGACGCGAAACAACTTTTACGGCGCCCAGGCGGGTATCCGCGGCGAATATCGAGGCGCACGATGGTTGATCCAGGGAACCGGCAAGCTGGCGATGGGAAACATGCACGAGACGGTTTACGTCAACGGCGGCCTGCTGACCAACGAGTTCAACAACTTGGGGCAGGCCCAGGCGTTGCAAGGCGGCTATTTGGCCCAGCCGACGAATATTGGCAGGCAGAGCTATAATCGCTTTGCCGTCATTCCGGAGTTGAATCTCAATGTCGGCTACCAGATTACGCAGCGGCTGCGCGCTCGCATCGGCTACTCATTCCTTTACGTGAGCAGCGTGGCGCGGCCCGGCAACCAGGTGGACCGGGTCATCAACCCGTCGCAGGCGCCAAGCTTAACGGGCGAGCCGGGCAGCCCGCTGGTCGGTCCGGCGCGGCCCGCACCGCTATTTCATCCGAGCGATTTCTGGGCGCAGGGCATCAACTTCGGGCTCGAACTTACTTACTGATGGGGGCGCAAACTTGCGTCGATGAGTATGCTAGCATTCCGGCCCGTCGCCGCTTGACAGCTCCAGCGAGCAGCTCTATATTCGCGAGACCGCATGAGCACCATACCCGCCGATTCGTTGGAAGCCTCAACACAACTGCTGAAAGGCTTGGCGGATCCGGTGCGCTTGCGGCTATTGAATTTGCTGCTGGACGGCCGAGAGGTGTGCGTCTGCCATTTGCACGAGGCATTGGCGCTGCCTCAGCCGACCGTGTCGCGGCATTTGGCGTATTTGCGTAAGCACGGTCTGGTCACCGGACGCAAAGAAGGACTGTGGGTCTACTATAAGCTGGCTCGGGCGAAAACGAGCCTGCATCGCGGCATGCTCGTGTGCCTGAATGCCAGCCTGGGAGACCTGGAAGAAATGCGCCGCGACCGCCAGCGCTTGGACAAGGTTTTTCCCTGCTGCGAATAAGAGCGTACGGTTAGGATTTTTTTAGAAAAGTATATACGTCTATGCAGATGCAGTGAGCGCACTGAAACTTGAGACGGCCGCATGCGCCGGGAATCGTTCATCCCCCAGGAGTACGACTATGAATGACATGAAGTCGCCCGCCAGAGGCGCGATTCTCGTTGCGCTCTGTAGCGCCCTGGTGAGCTTGCCTGTTTCTACTCGGGCCGATGATGCCCCGAAGGCGAAGTCCGGGCCTTTTGTGCGGGCCCTCTGGGCAATCCAATACTTCGGCGACGACCAAGCGGCCGAGCCACGCAACGACGGAAGCACCAAAGAATTGCTGGCCGTTTCACTGGCCAAAGACGGCACGCTCACCAGAAAAGCAATCGAGAACAAGCTGATGGACTCTGAGACCTTCGACAAACTGGCCGGTTCCTCCGACGGCATCGCTCCTGAGGTGGTTCGCAACGCCGTGAACGACAACGTCCCCGCCTCGCGGCGCCGGCTGCTGCCGGAAGTGGCCGCGCACCTCGACGGCCTGACCACGTCGTTCGACCGGATCGATCCGCCGCACCTGAAAGCCGGCGAGCTGCTGGCGGATTGGATCGCCGCGAACTACACGCCGGGCAAGGAACTGCCGATGATCTTCGTCTGCACCGGCAACTCGCGCCGCAGCATTCTCGGCGCGACCATGGCCAACGTCGCCGCCGACTATTGGGGCCTTCCGGAGATTCGCTGCTACAGCGGCGGCACGGCGCCGAGCGCCTTTAACTCGCGCAGCGTGGCGGCGCTGAAGGCGATCGGCATCGAGGTCGAACCGACGGAGAAAGAAGCGTCGCGCGGCGAGGCGGGCTCGCCCAATCCGATCTACCGCATTTGCTGGGGCGAAACGGGCGCCCAGGGCGCACCGGCCATGGAAACGCTCGAGTTCTCCAAGCATTACAGCGACCTTCATAATCCGCGCAGCGGATTCGCCGCCTTGATGGTCTGCACGCACGCGGACGAGCACTGCCCGAACGTCATTGGGGCGTCGCGCCGCATCTCGATGCCGTCTCTGGATCCGAAAGTCTACGACGGCAGCGAGT
>DASZUP010000144.1:0-2199 GCA_035547635.1 Pirellulales bacterium | reverse complement strand
CGCGTTGGCGCTGCTCGCGCTGTTTTCGCCGTTGATGCTCGGCGCCCTGGTCTCGCTGATGTTTACGACCAAAGGCAAGCCGTTTTTCTGCCAGGAGCGAGTCGGGCTTTGCGGCCGCCGCTTCCGGATGTTCAAGTTTCGCACCATGGTGCTCGACGCCGCCAAACTGCAGCACCTGGTCAAGAACGAACAGGACGGACCGGTGTTCAAGAACCGGCAGGATCCGCGAATCACGCGGATCGGCGGTTTCCTGCGGTCGACCAGCATCGACGAGATGCCGCAATTGATCAACGTGCTGTTGGGCCAGATGTCGCTGGTCGGCCCCCGTCCGCCGGTTCCCGCCGAAGTGGCCCGTTACACTCCCCGGCAACGCCGCCGGCTGTCGGTCAAGCCGGGTTTGACCTGCCTGTGGCAAGTCAGCGGCCGGTGCGAGATCGGCTTCGACCGCTGGGTCGACATGGACCTGTGGTACGTCGAACGCCAGGGGTTCTGGACCGACTTGCAACTGCTGGTCAAAACCCCGCTGAGCGTGATCAGCCGCCGCGGAGCGTATTGACGAGCTAAAGTTCAATATGTCCACAACCGCAACGCTTGCCGCCGAATTGCCCGCCGCCGCGTCGGCGCTGGAAGGAGCGCTCACGCCGGCGCTCGACACGGTCCGCGTGATGCACGTCGTCAATGGCGAGCATTACGCGGGCGCCGAGCGAGTCCAGGATCTGCTGGCGCTGGGCCTGCCCTCATGGGGCTTCGAAGCCGGCTTTGCCTGCGTCAAGCCGGAGCGGTTTCCCTCCGCGAGACAATCGAGGGAGACTCCCCTTTACGAGTTGCCCATGACGCGCCGCTGGGACCTGTCGCCGGCGGTCAAGCTGGCCAGGCTGATTCGCCAGTACGACTATCGGCTGGTGCATACGCACACGCCGCGGGCGGCATTCGTCGGTCGCGCGGCGGCCTTGTTGTCCGGCGTGCCGGTGGTGCATCACCTGCACAGCCCGACGTCGGTCGATTCGACGCACCGCGTTCGCAACTGGCTCAACGCCGGCGCCGAGCGGCTGAGCCTGTCGCGAGTCGCCGCCGTAATTGCCGTTTCGGAAAGTCTGGCACGTTACGCCCGACGCATCGGCCTGGCTCGAGAGCGCACGTTCGTCGTGCATAACGGCGTGCCGACGCGCGGGCCGCTGAACGCGCGGCCGACGCCCGAGGGCAAGTGGACGCTCGGCTGCGTCGCGCTGTTTCGGCCGCGCAAAGGGCTTGAAGTGCTGCTCGAATCTCTGGCTCGGCTGCGGGCCGCGGGGCGCGACGTAACCTTGCGAGCCGTCGGCTCGTTCGAAACGCCCGAATACGAAATTCAGATCCGTCAACTTGCGGACCGCCTGAATCTGGCCGGCGCCATCGACTGGCGCGGATTTTCCAGCAACGTGAACGCCGAACTCGAACGGATGGATCTGTTCGTGCTGCCCAGCCTGTTCGGCGAAGGGTTGCCGATGGTAATCCTGGAAGCCATGGCTGCCGGCACGCCCGTGATCGGCACGAAGGTGGAAGGCGTGCCCGAAGCGATTCGCGACGGGCTCGACGGCTTGATTGCCGCGCCCGGCGATGCCGAAGACCTGGCCCGCGCCATCGGCCGCGTCATCCAAGGCGAGGTCGATTGGCAGAGCCTGCGCGCTTCGGCCCACCGGCGACAGGCGGAGCGATTCTCCGATCGCAGCATGGCCGCCGGCGTGGCCCAGGTGTATCGGCGCGTGCTCGCCCGGGAGGACTAAGGCCGTCATGTCGACCGCATTGACCGATCCGCTGCCGAAACACGCCTCGCATCGCCGCATCCGCCTGTTCGGCATGGAGATTGACGTCGTACGGATGCAAGACGCCGTGACGCAGTTGCTCGAGTGGGCTGCATGCGATGACGGGACGTGCCGTTACGTCGTCACGCCGAACGTCGACCACGCGATCCTGTTCCAGGAACATGCCGCACTGCGAATGGCCTACAGCGAAGCGAGCCTGGTGCTGGCCGACGGCGCTCCGGTGGTCTGGGCCTCGCGACTGTTGGGCAAACCGCTGCCCGAACGAGTCGCCGGCAGCGACCTGGCGCCACGGTTGTTCGAAGCCGCCAATGCTCGCGGGCCGCTCAAGATCTACCTGCTTGGCGGCATGCCGGGCGTGGCCAAACGAGCGGCGCAGAGCATCACGACCCGCTGGCCGAAC
>DASZUP010000143.1:0-11888 GCA_035547635.1 Pirellulales bacterium | reverse complement strand
CGGATCCGCACGGCCTCCATCCCGGCGCGGTTCCGCGGTGCAAGTCGTCTGATCGGAAGTAATCAGAACGGAGCCTGCCGCGAGCCAGGTCCGTCGAAATCCCGGTTCGCCGCAGTCCGTTCTTGCAGTGTGCAAAAGCGTTCTCGCCCGATGACGACCGGGCGACGCCAGGCATCGCTTGCTGGCGATGGGCCGCGCGATCAAGTATGGTTGGAATCTCTTCTCGTCGCCGGGCTTTCCGGCGACGCAACGCGAAGTAAGGATAACTTATGCACCGCTTCTGCCCGCGCTGGCTGCCGTCGATAGCCGCGATTTGCTTTCTTTATCTGGCAGTCGAGAGCGTCGCCGCGCCGAGCACGGCGCCGCCGGAAGGCTTGCGCGAAAACACGCCCAGCACGCACGCATTGGTCGGCGCCCGGCTGGTGATCGCGCCAGGCAAAGTGGTTGAGAACGGCACGCTGATCGTTCGCGACGGCCTGATCGAGGCTGCGGGCGCCGAGGCGGCCGTTCCCCAGGAAGCGCGCTTCTGGAATTGTCGCGGCAAGACGATCTACGCCGGTCTGATCGACGCGTTCAACGAGTTGCCGGCCGAGGCATCGAAACTGGGCGTCTCCGACAAGCACGGCGCCGGCTATTGGAACCCGCACGTCTTGCCGCAGGTCGAGGCGGGAGATCGTTACCGTTTAGACGCGAACTTGAATAAGAAGCTGCGTGGCCAGGGAATCACGGCCCGGCTGATCGTTCCCTCGGTTGGCGTGATCAAAGGGACGAGCTCGCTGGTCTCGACGGGCGACGAGCCCGGTTCGCAGGCTATTCTCAAGCCCAAGGTCGCCTTGCACCTGATGCTTGTGCCTCCGCGCGGCGGTTCTGGCTATCCGAAGTCGCCGATGGGAGCAATGGCCTTGGTGCGGCAGGCATTTTACGACGCCCGCTGGTATGCCGATGCCTGGCAAGCGTATCAGCAACAGCCCGGCTTGCCGCGGCCTGAACGGAGCGAAGCGTTGGAGGCTCTCCAGGATGCGCTGACAGGCAAGCTGCCGGTCGTGGTCAGTACATCGGATGAACTGTACTGTCTGCGCGCCGAACAGTTGGCAAAAGAGTTCGACTTGAAGTGCGTACTGCTGGGCTCAGGGAGCGAGTATCGTCGGCTGGACGCCATCGCCGAGACGAAGCTGCCCGTGATCCTGCCGCTCAATTTTCCCAAGACGCCGCGCGTGACGACGCCCGAGGCGGCGATGTCGGTCTCGCTTGAAAAACTGCTGCACTGGAACCTGGCGCCGGAGAATCCCGGTCGGCTTGATACGTCGGGCGTCAACATCGTGCTCACATCGCAGGGCCTCTCCGAGGCGGGCGGCTTTCTGGCCGCAGTGCGCAAAGCGGTCCTTCACGGTCTCAAGCCCGATGCTGCGCTGCGGGCGATGACCGTCGCTCCCGCGGAACTGCTCGGCGTGAGCGATCGGCTCGGGACGCTGGGGCCGGGCAAAGCGGCCAATTTCGTCATTGCGGACGGCGATCTGTTCGAAAACAGGACCGAAATCGTCGAGACCTGGGTCGACGGCCGACGCTACGAAGCCGACGAGTCGCCGTCGGCGGACCTGAGGGGCGAATGGGAAGTGCGGCTCGCCAAGCCCGACGGCGGCACGGAAACTCTGACAATCAAATTGGATGGCACGGCCAACAAGCTCTCCGGCAAGCTCTGTCGCGGAGAGAAGGAGGCTGCGCTCCAGGAGACGACGCTCGACGGTTGGCAGTTCTCTGCGGTCGTCAACGCAAAGTCGCTGGGGTGGGACGGCATCTTGCAGTTGAGCGGCACTCTGTCGGTTCCTGCTGACGGCCAAGGCGAGGAAGATGCGCCAACCTGGCTGGGCGTGCTTGTATGGGCCGACGGTCAGCGGTCATCTTGCTCCGCGCGTCGTACTGCTGAATGGCAGGAATCGGCTGCAAAGTCGGAAGAGAACGATGAAGACGATGCCGAGGATGCTGCAGAGAAACGGCCGGGCGGCGACGAGCAGGTCGAGAGCAAGCAGGCGGACGACAAGTCCGAAGAGCCGCAGCGTGCGCTTTACCCGGTGAATTATCCGCTGGGCGCCTTCGGCGTTACGGAGGCGCCGGAACAACCGCGAGTCATCGTGTTTGAGCACGCCACGGTTTGGACCTGTGGCTCGGCGGGCGTGCTCGAGGATGCGTCGGTTTTGATCCAGCAGGGAACGATCGTCGGCGTCGGTCGCGACCTGGCGGTCCCGAACGACGCGGTCGTCATCGATGCGCGCGGCAAACATATCTTGCCCGGCATCGTCGACTGCCATACGCACATCGCCACGGACGGCGGCATCAATGAGCAGACGCAAACGATCACCGCCGAAGTCCGCGTGGGCGACTACATCGATTCCAATGACGTGCAGATCTACCGGCAGTTGGCCGGCGGCGTGACTTGCGCCAACGTGCTGCACGGCTCGGCCAATACGATCGGCGGCCAGAACCAGGTGATCAAGTTCCGTTGGGGGCTGCTGCCTGAGGAGCTCAAATTCGCCGCGGCGCCGCCCGGAATCAAATTCGCCCTCGGCGAGAACGTCAAGCAGAGCAACTGGGGCGACGGCAGCCGCTACCCTCAAACGCGAATGGGCGTGGAACAGATCGTGCGCGACGCCTTCCATGCGGCCATCGACTATCGGCGGCGCTGGCGCGCGTGGCGCGAGAAGCCTGCCGGCCTGCCGCCGCGGACGGACCTGGAGTTGGAAGCCCTGGTCGAAGTGCTGGAGGGCAAACGGCTGATCCACTGCCACAGCTATCGACAGGATGAGATTCTGGCCTTCTTGCGCACTTGCGAGGCGTTCGGCGTCCGCGTGCAGACGTTGCAGCACGTGCTGGAAGGCTACAAAGTGGCGGATGAAATCGCCCGGCACGGGGCCGGCGGTTCGAGCTTTTCCGATTGGTGGGCGTACAAGTTCGAAGTCTACGACGCGATTCCCTACAACGGCGCCGTGATGCATCAGGCCGGCGTTCTGACGTCGTTCAATTCCGACGACGCGGAGTTGGCCCGCCGGCTGAATCTGGAAGCCGCCAAGGGGGTCAAGTACGGCGGCGTTGCGCCGGAGGAAGCACTAAAGTTCGTGACGTTCAATGCCGCCAAACAGCTAGGAATTGAAAAGCACGTCGGTTCGTTGGAGCCGGGCAAAAACGCCGATCTGGCGGTCTGGAGCCGTTCGCCGCTGTCCAGTTACGCCGTTTGCGAGCAGACTTGGATCGACGGTCGCAAGTACTTTGACCGGCAGGCGGATCTCAAGCTCCGCGCCAAAACCGCGCAGATGCGGGCCGCATTGATCCAGCGGGCGCTGGCCTCGGGCGAGCCGGCGGAAGGACTGGATGAAGACGACAAGCAACGGTGGCCTCGCGAAGACATCTACTGCCACGACCACGACCATGAGTTCGAGACGTTTGGGGACTGAGATGCACTTGCTCCGTAATGTTTTTCCCAGGGCCTTACCGCCCGGGCTCCTGCTGGGCATTGCCCTGTCATGGAATGCGACGCCCCTGGCGGCATCGCCTGCGGCGCCCGGCGCGCCGCAGGGTCGTCCGATCGCACTAACCGGTGGCTTGATTCACCCGGTATCGGGTCCGACGATCAACGACGGCGTGGTATTGTTCGAAGGCGGCAAGATCGTCGCCGTGGGTAAGGACGTGGCGTTGCCGGCCGATGTGGAACGGATCGATCTCGGCGGCAACCATGTTTATCCGGGACTATTCGACGCCTTCACCCACTTGGGACTGGTAGAGATTTCAGCGGTCAAGGCCAGCTCCGACCAAACTGAGATCGGGCGAATTAACCCGAACGTGCAAGCGAGCGTAGCAATTAACCCCGATAGCGAGGCCATTCCGGTGGCCCGATCCAACGGCGTGCTGACCGTGTTGACGGCGCCGAGCGGCGGTTTGGTCTCGGGCACGTCGGCGGTGGTGCAGCTCGACGGCTGGTCGTGGGAAGAGATGACGCTCAAGCCGTCGGTCGGCGTTCATGTGCGCTGGCCGCGGATGGCGCCAGTCCGGACCTGGCACGAGGAGAAATCGGCCCAGGAGCAATTGCAGCTCCGCGATCAAACGCTGGTTGAGTTGCGTCGCGCACTCGCCGACGCCCGCGACTATTACCGACATCGTCAAACGTTGATCAGCGGCGATGCGCGCAAATATGAATTCGACGCTCGCTGGGAAGCATTCGTTCCGGTGCTGGAGCGCAAGGCGCCGCTGATCGTAGAAGCGGAAGAGATCCAACAGATCCAGTCGGCGGTGGCGTTCTGCGAAAGCGAGAAATTGAAGTTGATCATCGTCGGCGGTTACGACGCCCCGGCCTGCGCCGAGCTGCTCAAGAGCCGTCAGATCCCGGTGATCGTGGGCGGAGTGCATCGGCTGCCGAGGCGGCGCGACGATCCGTACGACGCGCCGTTCACGTTGCCGGCTCGCCTGCGCGACGCCGGCCTTCGCTTTTGCATCTCCGGCGCCGCCAGGCCTTCCATGGTCCGCAATCTTGCATACCATGCCGGCACGGCGGCCGCTCATGGCCTGACGGCCGACGAAGCGTTGCGGGCGATCACGCTTTCGCCCGCCGAAATCCTCGGCGTCGCCGATCGGATCGGCTCGCTCGAGGCCGGCAAAGACGCCACGCTGATCGTAGCCACTGGCGACCTGCTGGAGATTCCGTCGCAGGTGACGATGGCGTTTATCCAGGGGAAAAAGGCGGAACTGGACGATCGTCAGAAGCGGTTGTGGGAAAAGTACAAGGAAAAATACCGCCGGCAAGGAGTCGAGTGAGCGCATGGCAGGCGAACCGATTGAGGTACTTGTAACGTTTCCCGCTCCGATGAAAGCCGCCGTTCGGAGCAAGTTGCACGAACTTTGCCGGCAATTTCCCGGCGCTGTTGCCGACGTGGCGCCGGACGACGCCGAATTTGACGCGGCCGCAACGCTCACCGACCGCCTGCTGTTCATCGATTCCGACCGCGGTCGCGCCGAGGCGGAAATAATCGCGGCGCTCGATGCACTCGAAAACGCGTTCGACGTCGACGTCGAACGCCCCGCAGCCGGGCCCATCCGCATGTCCATACTCGGGCCGCACTCCGGCTGATAGCAGAAACGCCGCTTTCCGCTTCGGTCTACCGTCATTTTCGTCACCGCGGTCACGCCTGACTCCGAAGGGGGCGATACCGCAAGTGCGGCTTTCCGGGTAAGTTGATCAAAAGCGCTCCCACGCGGCGAGATTTCGACTTCAGGCAGAGGGACTCATGAATCCAGCGAATGCAACGGACGGTTTGCGGTTTGCGGCGGCGCTCTCGACGTTGCCCGACGCGGCGCAATCGGCAGAGGAGGTCTGCCAGGCGGCGGGCTCGCAACTTGGAACCGCGCCGAACCTGGCGATGGCGTTCGTTTCGCCCCATTTTGCCGGCCAGATGAGCGAGATCGCGGCGGAGATCCGCAAGCGGACGTCGGTTGAGACTTTGCTCGGCTGCACGGGCGAGTCGATCGTGGGCAACGCTCGTGAAATCGAAGAAGCGCCGGCCGTGGCTCTCTGGCTGGCCTCGTTGCCGGGCGTCTCGATCTCGCCAATGCACCTGCAATTTGAAAAGACGACGGAAGGGGGCACGGTGGTCGGCTGGCCCGATGAGCTGCCGGTCGAATGGCCCGCAGGGGCCGCACTGTTGCTGCTGGGCGAGCCGTTCAGTTTTCCAGCCGATTGGCTGTTGGAGCGGCTCAACGAGGATCGGCCCGGCGTGCCGGTGCTGGGCGGGATGGCAAGCGGTTCTTATTCGCCGGGCGGCAATCGGCTGGTCTTGAACGGGGAGACTTTCGATCAGGGCGCCGTAGCGGCGCTCATTCACGGCCCGGTGCAGATCAAGGCGGTTGTTTCCCAAGGCTGCCGGCCGATTGGTCGCACGTTTGTGGTCACCAAGGCGGAGCAGAACGTGATTCTCGAGCTCAGCGGCAAGCCCCCACTGGCTCAATTGCAGGACGTGCTCGCCGAGGCGACGCCGGAAGAACAACAACTCGTGCAGAAGGGGTTGCACCTGGGGCGCGTGATCAACGAGTATCAGGACCAATTCGCCCGGGGCGACTTCCTGATCCGAAATTGCATCGGCGCCGACCGCAACACGGGCGCCCTGGCCATTGGCGACTACGTACGCACGGGGCAGACCGTGCAGTTCCACGTCCGCGACGCGCGCACCGCGGACGAGGATTTGCGAGAACTGGTCGAGGCCGCCAAACAGGGGTCTTCCGGCGGCGCGGCGGGCGCGTTGTTGTTTACCTGCAACGGACGCGGCACGCGGATGTTTGAGCAGCCGCATCACGACGCCAGCGTCGTCTCGCAAGGCCTGGGCGATATACCGATCGCCGGCTTCTTTGCCCAGGGGGAGATCGGCCCGGTCGGGGGTAAGAACTTCCTGCACGGCTTCACGGCCAGCGCCGCGGTATTTTCGGCGCCGGAAGACGCGGCCAAATAGGGTTCGCGTTTGCGGCCAGCGTCTGTCGAAGGGGTGCGCTTGAGGAGCTGAATGGCGACGCCTGCTTGCATAGTCTGGTTGCGAAGAGACTTGCGACTGGAAGATCAGCCCGCCGTGGCGGCCGCTGCGCGCCAGGGCGCGGTCGTGCCCGTATTTATCTGGGCCCCCGATGAGGAAGAACCTTGGCCGCCCGGCGCCGCCAGCCGCTGGTGGCTGCACCAATCCTTAGCACATTTGCAACAAGAGCTGGAACGGCACGGCTCGAAGCTCATTATCCGCCGCGGACCGAGCTTGGAGACGTTGAACCGTCTGATCCAGGAGACCGGCGCCCGCGCCGTGTATTGGAATCGCGGTTATGAGCCGGCGGTCCGGCGCCGCGACGACGAAGTGAACGCCGCCCTGCACGCGGCCGGCATAGAAACCCAGAACTTCAAAGATGCATTGCTGTTCGAGCCGCACGAGGTTCTGACCAGGCAGGGCGGCCCTTATCGCGTATTCACGCCTTTCTATCGTGCTTGCCTGGCGGGCGACGCGCCGCCGTCGCCCAAGTCCGCGCCGCGGAGCCTGCCGGCGCCGCAGAACTGGCCCGAATCCGCAAGTTTGGAGAGCTTGGGGCTTGAACCGCGGATTGACTGGGCCGGCGGATTGCGCGCCGCTTGGACTCCGGGCGCCGCCGGCGCAAAGGCGCGGCTGAAGCGCTTCCTCGATCAGGGCTTGAATGATTATCCGACCGGTCGCGACATTCCCGGCGAACAAGGGGTATCGGGTTTGTCGCCACATCTGCACTTCGGCGAGATCAGTCCACGACAGGTCTGGCACGCAGTCAGAAAGCGCGGCGAAGCGCAGACGGGCCGCGGACTGTCCGATGCCGGGCAGTCGTACTTGCGGCAGATCGTCTGGCGAGAATTCGCCTATCACCTGCTGGTTCACTTTCCTCTCGTCACGGATCAGCCGCTCAATGCGGACTTCGCCCGCTTCCCTTGGCTTGAAGACCCGGACGCATTGCGCGCCTGGCAGCGAGGCAGGACCGGCTACCCTTTGGTCGACGCAGGCATGCGGGAACTCTGGTCGACAGGCTGGATGCACAATCGGGCCAGAATGATTGCCGCCTCGCTGCTGGTGAAACACCTGCTGATTCCCTGGCAAGCCGGCGCCCGTTGGTTCTGGGACACGCTGGTCGACGCCGACCTGGCGAATAACACGCTCGGCTGGCAATGGGTCGCCGGTTGCGGGGCCGATGCGGCGCCCTACTTCCGCATTTTCAACCCGGTAACGCAAGGCGAGCGATTCGACGGCGACGGCGCCTACGTGCGACGCTGGGTTCCGGAACTATCGGCGCTGGAAAACGAGTGGCTGCAGAAGCCGTGGGAGGCGCCTCGGCTGGCGTTGGACGAGGCGGGCATTGAGTTGGGGCGGGATTATCCCTGGCCGATCATTGAGCATGCCGCCGGCCGCACTCGGGCGCTCGAGGCGCTGGCGGAGATGCGCGGCTCGGCGCCCGAGACAAGCCGTCCCTCGAAACGGAGCAAGCGATGAAGTTGCCCGCGAAAGATATTTTGGCGCTGCTCGTATCGACGGCAATTTGCTTTGCCGCGGCCGGGCTCGGATCGCAGTTGACCGTCGTCGCGCTCGAGCCATGGTACGCGGGTTTGAAAAAGCCCGCATTTAATCCGCCCGATTGGGTATTCGGCCCCGTGTGGTCGCTGCTTTACCTGCTGATGGCCATTTCGGCCTGGCTCGTCTGGCGCCAGCGAGAACGAGCGGCAGTTCGCCTTCCGTTGGCGTTGTTCGGCGTCCAATTGGCGCTGAACGTCGCCTGGTCGGGTTGTTTTTTCTACCTCCAGCGGCCGGGGGCGGCGCTGAGCGAGATTGCGGTGTTGTGGCTGGCGATCCTGGCGACGATGCTTACTTTCTTCAGAGTCAATCGGGCGGCGGGCGCCTTGCTTGTACCGTACCTGCTGTGGGTCAGTTTCGCGTCAATTTTGAATTTCGCCATCTGGCGGCTCAATGCCTGAACTCCGGTGGCCGCTTGAGACAAGCCGCTTGAGATATCGATCAGACTTGCTTGAATAAGAGCATGTTTGAATAGGAACGCGACGCGGATCGATCCGTCGCATACGGCTCAGACCTGTGAAGGAGAATGCCATGGCAGCCGAATCGAAGAGACCGCTCGAAGGTAAACGAGTGCTGATGTTCGTCGACGATGTTTATGAGGATCTGGAGCTGTGGTATCCGAAACTGAGGCTGATCGAAGGCGGCGCCCATGTGACCGTGGCCGGCCCAGAAGCCGAGCGGATGTACGCCGGAAAGCACAGTTACCCATGCCGCTCCGACGCAGCGATCCGCGACATGGAGGCGACGGACTTTCACGGCGTGGTTATTCCGGGCGGCTTCATGCCCGATAAACTACGTCGTGACCCCAAGGTTTTGGAGCTAACGCGGCAATTCGCCGAGGCCGGAAAATTGGTGGCCGCCATTTGCCACGGCGGCTGGATTCCGATCTCAGCCGGCGTTTATCGCGGCGTAAAGGTGACCGGATCGTTCGGCATCAAGGACGATCTGGTGAACGCCGGCGCTATCTGGGAAGACGCCGCTGCCGTCGTCGACCGGCACTTCGTTTCCAGCCGCAAACCGGACGATCTGCCGGAGTTCTGCCTGGCCCTATTCCGCGTGCTGGGGGCGTGGGTGTAAGCCCGGAAATCCGGCCGGTCATTTAGCGGTTCTCCCGCGACATTTTCCGGGTTTGGCGTGCCTGCGCCGCATTACGCGCAGCGTCCGCATATTCGTTCGATTTGACGCGTCCGTGCTGCAAACTAGGGTTTTCTGAGGAGAATTCCCCCCGTGCTAATTGGCTCGCCGATCTGACGATCGCGAGAACGGCGTGATGCCGAACCGACTATTGTCTCTTGATGTGCTGCGCGCCGTCGCCGTGTTGCTCGTGCTGTTCCGTCACGCGCGCTGGAGCGATGATACGAACATCGCGCTGCGGGTAATCGCACGCGGCGGAGGCGTCGGCGTCGATCTGTTCTTTGTGCTGTCGGGGTTTCTCGTATCGGGCTTGCTGTTTCGCGAGTTCAATGAAACCGGCAAGATCAAAGCGGGACGGTTTCTGCTCCGCCGTGGGTTCAAAATCTATCCGGCGTTCTGGTGCCTGCTTGCCGTCACGGTCGTTTGCCGGCTGATTGTCGGCGAAAGCCTGCCGGCGCGCGCCACGTTCGGCGAATTATTCTTTCTGCAAAACTATTTACCAAACGGCTATTGGTGGCACCCCAACTGGTCGTTGGCCGTTGAAGAGCACTTCTACCTGGTCATTCCTTTCCTGCTGATCGGCCTGAGCGGGGATCGATTTGCGGCCGTGCCGCGAATTGCGGCGGCTGCGATGGTCGCCGTGCTGGCGGCTCGATGGTTTCACAGTCTGGCGCCGGCGCTGGCGGATCCGGAACTGCAGTGGCGCCGCTGCTATGCGCCGACGCACCTGCGTTTCGACTCGCTGCTGTTCGGCGTGATGCTTAGCTACTTTTATCACTACCGGCCGCAATTCTCCGCGGCCTGCCGGCGCCATTGGCTGACGTTGCTCGTGGCGGGCGCGGCGTTGCTCTCCCCTCCTTTCATCTACGAACAGTTCGAACGCCGTTGGCTTTGCTCGCTCGGCTTGACGCTTGGAACGCTCGGCGCAGGCGCCATTGTTTCGTCGCTGGTTTGTCGAGGCATTACCGCAAACGGCTGCACCAAGAGCCTGGCGCTGGTCGGCAGGCACTCGTACTCGATCTATCTCTGGCACACCATTATTCAGGCCTGGTTCTTGCCGCTGCTCGGACTGCCGGAATGGCTGGAAACGCCCGCTTTCTTCGCAGCCAGTTTAGGGCTGGGCATTCAGCTTTCGCGCTGGATCGAGATTCCCGCCCTCCAATTGCGAGACCGTCTGATGGGGGCCAATCTTGCTTCAGGGACCGCCATGCAGACGAGCTGCGCAAGTTGAGCGAGAGCGTAGCATCTTGGCTGTCACGGTCGAAGGTCGGGAGCGGATGATTGAATTGGGGAAGCTCCAGGGGTAGGCTTACCGCCAGACGGCAGATTGCTTCTCACATTGCCTGGCGCCTTTGCAAGGAGGTTCTGTTTATGAAAGCGCAACTCGTGTTCCTGGCAGTGGCCGGTTTGTGCCTGACGGCTGGCGCGGATGAAACGGACAAGACCAAGGCCGACTTGAAGCAAATGCAAGGCGAGTGGCGCATTGCGTCGATCGAAGCCGATGGACAGAACGTGACCAGCGATCTGGCGAGCCAGGTGTTGCGCGACGTCCTTGTGCGAATCGAAAAGGACAAGATCGCGCTCGTCAGCTCGGCGGGCAGCGCCATCGTCAGCACGGAGTTGATCTTGAACGCCGAAGCAATTCCCAAGGCCGCCGACTTCAAGCCGACGGAAGATACGCTGGGCGTGTTCAACGGTGAAAGTATGTGGGGAATTTACGAGTTGGCCAAGGACGAGCTGAAAATCTGCGTTTCAACCAACACTGCCATTAAGCAGAGGCCCGTCGAATTCAAAACGCAGCCCGGATCAGAGGTTTACCTGGTTACGCTGAAGCGCATGCCTTAACAGGGGGGGACGATGGGGATGCTACGCGCTGTCGGCTTGGGGCTCAGTCTGGCGCTCGCCGTTACTGGGGCAAAAGCCTACGGACCTGAAGGGCATCGACTCGTCGGGGCGATTGCCGACCAGCGACTGGCGGGCAGACCGGCGGCCGTAAAAATCGATTCTCTCCTCGATGGACTGACATTGGCGCAAGCAGCTCTGCTGCCGGATGAAATCAAGACCTGGGACAGAAATCCGACGGCGAGGTTGAAGTACCTGCCGGCTCATCCCGAAATCGCTGCGCAACTGCGGGCGTTCTGGGAGGCAAACCCCAACGCGCCTAATCCGCAGCATCGCCCGTCGCATCGCACGTTCCACTATACGGACGTTCCAATTGCTGGAAACAGCAAGTACGCCGATGGGACGGTCGGACGATTTCCATCGGACATCGTTCACATGATTTCCTTTTGCGTCCGCATACTGCAGGGGCAGGAGAGCGAAAGCAACGACTACAGAATCTCCAAACCGGTTGCGGTTGTCTTGCTGGCCCATTATCTGGGCGATATCCATCAGCCGTTGCATGTGGGCGCTGAGTTCTTCGACAAACAGGGCCAGCCCGTCAATCCCGATGCCGGCGCCGCAGGAGCTGCGGACCAGGGCGGCAACACATTGCACCTTGTCCTGATGCCGCGTTTGCACGGCTGGCCACGCCACTACAACGGCGAGGTCGCCGATTCGTTGCATCTGTTTTGGGACAAAGCGGCGGCCCTCTCCGCGATCGACGCCTGGAAAGCAAAGCTGAACGCCGAGCGCCCGGCGCTGGGAGCGGTGAGC
>DASZUP010000142.1:0-5677 GCA_035547635.1 Pirellulales bacterium | reverse complement strand
ACTGGAAATCGCCCGACTCGCAGGAGCGGACCTCAATTCTCAAGGAGTCCGTCGCGTCGGCTGCGGCGTAGAACTTGCCGTCGGCGCTGAGCGTTCGCAGGGCGTCACGCTGGTGCGCCTGGAAGGCGCCCGTCTTGCCGACGGTTTCTCCCGACTTCAAGTCGTAAACCGTTTGCCCGATGGCGGCCAGAGGCTTGCCTGCGGCGGCAAAGACGATCAGCGGATCTCGCGCCGGCACGGGGAGCGAAACGGTCGATTCGCCGCCATCCGTCTCGTCGGGAAATGCCGTCGGAGAGCCCACGTTCGTCTCGCTGGCGGTCAAGGCGTCAGCCGCTTCCGCGGTCCGCATGTTCGAATCGCCCAGCAGCGTCGGAACCGCGGAACCGGGCTGATCGAAGGGAGCAGCCGGCAGACCTGGCAATCGCGAGTCCGGCGTCGTTCGCAGGTCGGGGCCGTCCGTGCCGGCCAACCCGCCGGCGCTTTCGTCCTCGCCCAAGTCGCTGGCGAGAGGTTGATCCAGGGCGCCTGCATTCAGCGCCCCCGCGTCCGCTTCGGCCTGTTCGGGCAAGTGCGAACGCGAACTGCGATTGACGGCCAACGCAATGATTACCACGGCCAGCAGGGCGCCGGCGCCAAGCGGAATTTGCCAGTAATAAGCCGGCATGCCGCTTTGTTTCCGCGAAGGCAGCGTGACCCGCGTGGCACGGCGTCGCCCCGAAAGGCCCGCCTGGCTGGCCAGCGAGTCCAGATCCATAGGAGGCGGCAAGGGCCGCCGCGGAGCAGGGCGAGGCGCCGCGGGCCTGGGCGGGCGCGGCGCGGCTGCCGGAATGCCGCGCGAGACGGCCGCCGCCGGTTCGGGCGGCGGCGCTACGTTCGGAATGCCGGATACCGTATCGGCGCCCGCCGGAGGCGTTTGATGAGCGGCGCTCGTCGGATTGCGGTCCAAACCGGCGTCGTAGGCGGCGCGCTTGGCCTGGTCCATCAGGCAAATGCGGGCCTCGGCGATTTCATTCAGAATCCGCGTGGCGTGGTCGCCATACTTGCCGGCTTGGAAGTTCCGCACATACGCGCTTTGGCGCAGGACGGCGGCGTCGATGACTTCCAAGTCTCGCTCGTCAGGCGAGATGCCTAACAGTTGATAGTGAGTCGGCGGACGGCATTCTGGAGGAATGCCGAGCCATTTACGGTAGGGATCGAACATGCAGGAAGCCTTTGCCCGAGCGCAACATGATTGCGCTTGGCTTCGTTAAAGTATCGCCTTTGCAGTGCCACGGAGAATTCGACCGAGGGAGTTGCCGCCGCCCTTCGGACCTTCCGAAGTCCGCCAAGAATTGCGGCAAACAGCAACTTAACTTCCGGCGGCTGCGCCGCCTGGTGTTCCGCCCTGCGTTGACTTCGGCCGAAATTTTATCCAGTCCCATCATAAGGATTGTCGGCGAAACCGCCTAGCGAAAAAGGGGTAGATTTCTTCTGGCGCCCGTCTGTTCTGTTTTAGTCCCCGCTGCGGTTTACGTTGTATGGGGTATGCCTTAACATAGAATCTCTACCGTTTTTTAGGGGGGTAGGTTCGTTTGGGACTAAATTTGGCAAGTACCGGCCCAAAGCCGGCTGCCGCGCGGGCTGTTACGGTAAGGCGCGCGAGGGCAGGGGTAGTGTGATGACAGCAAATCTGAGCCTGTTGTTCGAGAAGCACGGTTTGGCCTTTTTGCAGCCGGTACTGCAGCAAACGGTCGGCCAGCCGGCGGCCGCCGTGACCGACGACGTCCAGTACCGCAACCACGTCGTGCTCCGCGCGTGGCAGGCCGCCCCGCTGCAATTCCGACTGCTGGATCCGGAACCGTTGCGGTGGGAAGAGTTCATGCTGGCGCTACGCGCCGAGGCCTTCGACGTTTCGCGAGGCGTGGTGGCGCTCAAGCCGAATTGGCAGCAGGCCGTGGGGAACCTGCTGCCCCAATTCGGTTCGGCAAACGGGCAAGAGTCGCTGCGGCTGCCGGCGGCCGGGCCCGACTCGGCGCCGTTGCCGCTGCCGCCGGGAGCAAAGGCTGCGGCCGTCGGGATCGATCTGGGCACGACGTACTCCGTGATCGCCCACCTCGACAGCCAAGGCCGGCCGACCAGCATTCCGAATGCCAACGGCGACATCCTCACGCCCAGCGTCGTCCTGTTTGACACTGACGGCACGGTCGTCGGCAAGGAGGCGGTGCTGGCCGCATCGCTCGAGCCTGACCGCGTGGCGGACTGCGTCAAACGCGACATGGGCGGCAAGCACTATCGCCGGCAGATCAACGGCGAGTTTTTGCCGCCGGAAGTGATCAGCAGTTATATCCTGCGCCGATTGAAGTCCGACGCCGAACGCAAGTTGGGGCCGATCTCAAAAGCCGTGATTACGGTGCCGGCTTATTTCGACGAGACGCGCCGCCGCGCAACGATGGATGCCGGCCGGCTCGCCGGATTGGAAGTGCTGGATATTCTCAACGAGCCGACCGCCGCCGCCATCACCTACGGCTACCAGGAAGGCTTTCTGGATAACGCCGGCCGCGTCAAAGACGATCAGACCGTCCGCGTGCTGGTCTACGACCTGGGAGGCGGCACGTTCGACGTCACGGTCGTGGAAATGAGCGAACAGTCGTTCAAGGCCATTGCCACCGACGGAGACGTCCGCCTGGGCGGCAAGGACTGGGACGAAAAGCTGGTCGATCTTGCCGCCGAGGCGATGATTGCGCAGATCGGAGACGACCCACGCAAAGACGTCGAAACGCTGCAGGATATGTGGCTGGCCGCGGAACTGGCCAAGAAGACGCTCTCCGAGCGCAGCAAGGCCGTGATGTACGTCAACCATCAGGGCCGCCGCCACAAGATCGAAATCACGCGCGAAGAGTTCGAGGAGCGCACCGCTCCGCTCGTGCTGCGGACGCGGACTACCACGGAAATCGTGGTGATGCAGGCCGGACTGGCTTTCGAGCAGATTGACAAGGTGCTGGTCGTCGGCGGTTCGACCCGGATGCCGATGATCGTCCGGATGCTGACCGAGTTGGCGGGGCGGGCCATCGATTGCTCGGTTTCGGCGGACGAAGCCGTGGCGCACGGCGCCGCGCTGTACGCCGATCTGATGCTGCAGAAGCAGGGCTCCGGCGGCGGTCATGCCCAATTCGAAGTGACCAACATCAATTCGCACAGCCTGGGCGTGATCGGCGTCGACCCGATCTCGGGCCGCAGGCTGAACCGGGTCATCATTCCCAAGAATACGCCGCTGCCGCACGCGGCCGCACGGCGGTTCAAGACGTTCCAGAGCAACCAGGCGAACGTGCGGGTTTGCGTGCTGGAAGGGGAAAGCGAAGTGCCCGAGGCGTGCATTGAGGTCGGCGTTTGTATCATTCGAGATCTGCCGCCCAACCTGCCCGCCGGCTGGCCGATCGAGGTGCGATACAGCTACGGCGAAAACGGCCGCTTGAACGTCGCGGCCAACCTGATCGGTCATGACGCCAAGGTCGCGACCGACTTTATCCGCGACAACAGTCTCTCCGACGACGACTTGTTATTGTGGGCCGAGTGCCTGGCGACCCAGACGACCCGTTAAACCGGCGCTCGGGAACGGACGAACGGCGTCTTCGGCGCGGGCCGTTTTTGCAGCGGCCGTTCGCCCGTTTCCAGGTTCCGCCCGGCCTGCGGCCGGCGAGGGCCTCTAGGGCTCTCGACGTGTGTGTTGCAACTGTATTCGACGCGGCGAAGGCCGGGTGACTGCGATGGCGAAAACAAAGAGCGGCGACTTGCGAATCCTCAAAGGCGAAGCCGTCTACGGGCCGATGGCGCGCGACGAGTTGGAGCGCCTGCTGGAAGCCGCGAGGTTTGCACCCCACGACCAGGTTTCGGTCTCGGGCGCCCCCTGGATCACCATTGAGCAGTACCTGAGGCCCAAGCCCGCCGAGGCGCCCGCCGTTCCGGATCGGTGCTTGCGCGTGCTCAAAGGGAGGCGGATGTTTCCGCCGTTGTCGCGGCAAGACGTCGTCGACCTGGCCGCCGAAGGGCGGATTGGCGATGACGATTTGATTTGCGCGCTCGACGGCCCCTGGATGCGGCTGGCCGATTTCTTTGCGCCACCTCCTCCCCCGCCCCAACCGCCCGCGTTCAAACCGCCTGAGCCGCAAGTGGAAGAAGTTGTAGAGGCGGTGGAAGTCGAACCGATGCCCGAATACGCCCCGGCAGTCGGCCGCTTGTCCATCGCCGACCTGCTGGAACGAAAACGCGAGTGGCCCGACCATTGGTTCGCCAAGGTGCGGGGCAGGCACAGCGCCCCGATGCAAATGCGGCATATCCGGCTGCTCTACCAGTCGGGCGAATTGACGCTCGACTGTCCGGTGCGCAACATCGAGTGGCCGCAGAACGACTGGCGCCGCATTCGCGACGTTCCGGAACTGTTGGAGGAAATGCGCCGCTATTGAGCGGCGGCCTGCATTTCGCCCGCGTCCGTCAGTTGTCTGCGTTCGCTTCGTTCTCTTTCACCACCTTGCCGAACAGCCGGCCGCCATGGTCGCTGGCGCTCCAGGTGCCGGCGTACTCGTCGCGATAGAACAGCACGCGGGCCGTGAACGTGCCGACGCCCGGGATCTTAAGGTCAGTCAGGGTGATCACCGGCGTGTCGCCCGCCCATTTGACTTCCAGCGGCAGAGGAATCGATTTTCCGCCGGCGCCGTATTGATACTCAAACAGCCAGTAATCTCCGTTGGGGAGCTTTTTGACGGACTTCAGCAGGTACCGTTCTTCTTTCAGGCCGCCTTTTTCTTCCTGCCCATTGGTGGTGAAATAGCCGACCAGCGTGGCGCCCGACATGCGTTCCTGGAACTGCTTGATCAATTCCGCGCGGTCCGGCGCCGGTTGCTCTTTGGGCTCGTCTGCCCGGGCGACCGAACAGAACGTGAACAGCGCCGCGGCCAGTGTAAGACAGCGAGAAAGTCGCATCATAATTCGCCTTCTTCTTTGAGGGGGGAGACACTGTCAATCAGGGCGGGGCAGACGGCCTCGCGGGCTTCGGCTTGCGCTTGCTCCCGGCGGGCCCCGAGCAATGGGCCGGGGCCGCCGAAAAGGATGCGCGCCAGAGCCGTCGCCTGACCGCCGTCAGCTCGCGCAGTGTACGCCTTCGCAAGCATCGATTCAACGGCGCCGGCCGGCCGGCAGCGCCGCCCGCCTGGTGATCAAGATCGCTTGGCAGCCGAGGCGCTCAATCGGCGATCTGTTTGGCGCCTTCTGCGGATTCTTATTCCTATCCGAGGCGCAAAGCGACGACGCAAGGAATCACGCGGCGGGTTGGAGCAGGTCAGATTCATGGCTATCGAAAAGACGGTCACGCGGTTGAAGAGACCGCTCTGATCACATCGGCGGTCAATTCGCGGTTCTCCTTCTTCTGCCACTCCAGCTCCAACACGCTGTTTATCGCTTCGATTTGCCGGGCGTCTCGAAGAACTTCCTCTTTAATCATGTCGTTCTCCCAGAGCCAAGCGGCAACTTCGCACCAGAGCCATACCCGGGTTCCGTCGGAGATTTCGCAGACGGGCGGCGGAAATCTCCCCGGTCCGCGTGCGCCCGTCATGTATTGATGCACAAGCTGCCTGGATCGACCTATTTTCCGGGCGATGTCAGCTTGTGTGACCAAATTGAAATAATCAACTCGCATGACGTCCGC
>DASZUP010000141.1:0-5228 GCA_035547635.1 Pirellulales bacterium | reverse complement strand
CAATTGGGACTGATGGCGGCCTGGCTGATCGGCATCTCCCTGCTGCTGCACACCGAGGGGGGCGCTCGTTGGCGGACGGTGGCGGCGCCTATTGGATTGGCCGTTCTTACTTTGCCCTTCACCGAAAGCCGCACCTCGATGCTGGCGGCCATGGCCATCAGCCTGTTGTTCGTGTGGCGCCGCTTCAGCCGGATGGCCGTGATTTTGGGCGGTTGCGCGGCAGCAGTGGCCGGCAGCTTGGCGCTGCTGATGTTTCAGTCCGGCCTGTTGAAGCTGGACGCGGCGGGACTCGACAGTTCGCTGGAGAAGGTCTCTCGATCGGGAAACATCGAAGAAATCTACAACCTTACCGGCCGGACCGAAGTCTGGGATTTCGTGCTGGGCGAAATCGCCGATTCGCCGTTGATCGGCTACGGCTACGGCTGCGAACGCTACGTGCTGGCGCGCTATCCGGGCAGTTCTTCCGACAACTTCCAGCCGCGGCACGCCCATAACCTGTGGCTCAACGTCGCCGTGGGGACCGGCTTGATCGGCGCTTTGCTGTATTCGGGCATGATCCTGCAGCAACTGGCCGGTTTCTTTCGCTGGCCCAGCGCACTGCCGGACATGGCGCTGATCCTCGTGCTGGTGGCCGGCAATACCGAACCGGTGTTGTTCGGGCCGCTGCCCAAGACGCACACCGTGCTGTGGATGATTGCCCTGTTCTGGCGGCGCATGGCAACGACGATAGCGCCGGAGTCGGTCTCTGGCAGGGAGGCGGCCGCCCTATGAACGCCTCGCTGGCCTCGTTCGTTCACCGCGATGCTGCACCCGCGCTTGTCGACGCGCTGCCGGCGCACGTTGTGTTACTGACGAACTTCATCCCGCCGCATCAGCGACCGTTGTTCACCGAACTATCGCGGCGCGTGAAGAAACTCACCATCCTGATTTCCACGCCGATGGAGTCGGACCGGCAATGGCAGGCCGACTTTGGCACGCTCGACGTCCGCGTGCTGCGAACCTGGACCGTTCGCCGTCCCTGGCGGCATCCGGCCGGTTTTGCCGATCGGCTCCACGTTCACGTGCCGTTGAACACGCTTGGCATGCTGGGCGAACTCAAGCCGGACGTCGTGCTTTCTTCGGCCCTCGGGTTCGCCACCTTGGGCGCTGCGCTGTACAAGCGGCTGCACAGCGTGCCGTTGCTGGTGTGGGTTGGTCTGTCGGAGCACACCGAGCGTGGCCGAGGACGCGCGCGCAACTGGCTTCGCCGCCGATTGATTGGCTCGATCGACCAGATCCTGGTCAACGGTCGCAGCGGCGCCAGGTACCTGCGAGGTCTGGGTTTTGCCGACGAGCAGATCTCGCACGTCCCGTACACGACGGAGCCGGAGCTTTGGGACCAGTGCTCTTTGCGTCGCGACGCAGCCGCCTCGCACCGGCTGCTGTTTGTCGGCCAGTTGAACGAGCGGAAAGGCATCGTCCCGTTTACAGAGCGTCTGGCCCGTTGGACGGCGGAACATCCGGATCGGCGGGTCGAGTTCTCGATCATCGGTTCTGGTCCGCTCCGCGAGCGCTTGGAAGCGATCCGTGCGCCGGAAAACCTTTCGCTGCGGTTGCTCGGCGAGCGAAACTTCCGGCAGATCGCCGAGGAATATGCGCGCTCCGGCATACTGGCGTTTCCGACCCTGGCAGACGAATGGGGCATGGTGGTGAACGAGGCTCTGGCCTCCGGCTTGCCGGTGCTGGGCAGCGTCTACAGCCAGGCGGCCGAAGAGCTTTGCGTCGAAGGAGAAACCGGCTGGGTGTTCCGCCCCGACGCGCCCGGCGAGATGGAACAAGCGCTCACGCGGGCACTGGAAACGCCGGTCGAGCGGCTGAATGAAATGCGGACCGCGGCTCGGGCTCGTGCGGCGGAGATCACTCCCCAGAACTCCGCGGAGCGGATGGTCGAGGCGCTGCAAGCCGCGCTCGACCGTCGGGGAGGCCGCCGATGAAAGTGATCCTTGCCCACAACTATTATCAGCAGCCGGGCGGCGAAGACCAGGTGTTTGCCGATGAAAGGCGACTGCTGCAGGGCGCCGGCCATGAGGTGCACTCCTTCACGCTGCACAACGACGCGGTCCGCTCCTACTCGCGAATCCAATTGGCCCGGGCGACGCTTTGGAATCGCGACGCGGCGGCGGAGCTTGGGCGCCTTGTAGGTTCCGTCCGGGCCGACGTGGTTCATTTTCACAATACGTTCCCGCTGATGTCGCCGGCGGCCTATGGCGCCGCTCGCGCCGCGGGAGCGGCGGTGGTGCAGACGCTGCACAATTACCGCTTGCTCTGTCCCGGCGCCAACTTCTTCCGCGACGGCCGAACCTGCGAAGCCTGCTTGTCGAAGCGGTTCGCGTGGCCGGGGGTGGTGCACGCTTGTTATCGCGGCAGCCGCGCCGCAACCGCCGTTGCGGCGGCCATGCTGGCGGTGCATCGCATCCGCGGCACGTGGAGGCAAGACGTCGATGCCTACATTGCGCTCACGCAGTTTGCGCGAGACAAGCTGATCGCGGGCGGATTGCCGCCGGAACGGATCTTCGTCAAACCGAATTTCGTCGATCCGGCCCCTCAGCCCGGCGACGGCAGCGGCGGGTATGCCGTGTTTGTGGGCCGGTTGTCGGCGGAGAAAGGCGTGGCGAACTTGTTGGCGGCGTGGCGGCGACTCGGCGGGACCGTCCCGCTGAAGATCGTCGGCGACGGTCCGCTGGCAGACCAGGTGCGCGCTGCAGCGGACAGCGACCGTTCTCTTGAGTGGCTTGGCTCTCAGTCGCTGGAGAAAGTGCAGCAATTGTTAGGCGGCGCTGCGTTTCTCGTCTGCGCTTCGGCCTGCTACGAGGGACTGCCCAAGACGATTGTCGAAGCCTATGCGAGCGGAACTCCGGTCTTGGCTCCTCGGCTGGGGGCCATGGCCGAGGTGGTCGATCACGGCCGTACGGGTTTGCACTTTGAGCCGGGCGACCCCGCCTCGCTGGCAGCTCAGGCAAACAGCCTGGCCGGCGACGCTTCCCGCCGCCAATCGATGCGCCGCGAGGCGCGCGCTGAATTCGAAGCCCGGTACACGGCTTCGCAGAATTACAACTCGCTGATGAACATCTATCGCTGCGCCGCGGCGCCGCCTGCCGACGCCCGGCCAGCGGTCGCTAAGCCTGCCCGCGAGGAGGCGCCATGCTGCTAATCCCGCAAGAACCGTCGGCCGCAGACGCAGCACGCGTCCCATGGCCGCGCAAAGTTGATCTGTTCGGCATTGGCATGACGCCGACCACGTACGACGAAGCGACCGAGGCGATCCTGGCCGCGGCCGCGCGGCGCGAGTCGGCGGTAGTCGCCTGCCAGGCCGTACACGCCGTGATGACGGCCTGCAGCGATCCGGAATTAAAGCGACGCGTGAACGCCTTCGAGATGCTCACGCCCGACGGCCAGCCGGTGCGCTGGGCGATGAACTTGCTCCATCGGACCAGGCTTCGCGAGCGCGTGTACGGACCTGAACTGACGCTGCGGTTGTGCCGGGCGGCCGCCGAGCGCGGAGTCTCCATCTATCTCTACGGGGGTTCCCCTGAGGTGCTGGAGAAATTGCAGGCGGCCTTGCTCTCGTTGTGTCCGGGCTTGCAGATTGCGGGCGCCGAGTCGCCGCCGTTCAGGCCGCTTTCGCCGGAAGAAGACGAGGCGGTCATTGAGCGCATCAATGCCAGCGGTGCGGGCCTGGTGTTCATCGGCCTGGGCTGCCCGAAGCAGGATCATTTCGCGTTTGAGCACCGCGGCGCCATTCGCGCCGTGCAACTATGCGTGGGAGCCGCATTTGATTTTCACGCCGGAGCCAAGCCGATGGCGCCGGAGTGGATGCAGCGTCGGGGGCTGGAATGGCTCTTCCGGCTGTATCAAGAGCCGCGCCGTCTGTGGCGGCGCTACTTGACCACCAACACCCTGTTTGTCGCGAAGCTGGCGGCCGCCTGGGCCGCCCGGTTCGCGTACGGCAAAGCATCAGAAGTTGAGAACGAGGAAGCAAGATGAAAAGTGAGTTGATCGTCGTAGCGGGCGGGGGCGGATTCATTGGCGGGCACCTGGTCGCCGACTTGTTGCGCCGCGGTTATTCCAACGTGCGATCCGTTGACGTCAAGCCGCTGGACGAATGGTATCAGACGTTCGACCAGGCGGAAAACGTGGTGGCGGACCTCAAAGACAAAGATGCCTGCATCGCCGCTTGTCGCGACGCCTACGAGGTCTACAACCTGGCCGCCGACATGGGCGGCATGGGCTTTATTGAAAACAACAAGGCCCTCTGCATGTTATCCGTGCTGATCAACACGCACTTGCTGATGGCCGCTCAGCAAGCGGGCGTCTCGCGATATTTTTACGCCAGTTCGGCCTGCGTCTACAACGCGGACAAGCAACGCTCGGCCGACGTCGCGCCGCTCAAGGAAGAAGACGCCTATCCGGCCATGGCCGAAGACGGCTACGGCTGGGAAAAGCTGTTTTCCGAGCGAATGTGCCGGCATTTCCGCGAGGACTTCGGTCTCGTGACGCGCGTGGCACGGTTCCACAACGTCTACGGTCCGCACGGCACGTGGGAAGGCGGGCGCGAGAAGGCGCCGGCCGCCGTCTGCCGCAAGGTCTTACACGCCCAGGCGACCGGCGTGCACGAGATCGAGATCTGGGGCGACGGCAACCAGACTCGCAGCTTCATGTACATCGACGATTGCATCCAGGGCATCGATCGGATCATGCACAGCGACATTGAAGAGCCGATCAACCTGGGCTCGAGCGAGCTGGTCTCGATCAACGGCCTGGTTGACGTGGTCGAGGATATCGTCGGTCTCAAGCTGCGGCGGACCTACAACCTGTCGGCCCCCAAGGGGGTGAACGGCCGCAACAGCGACAATACGAAGATCCAGCAGTATCTCGGCTGGGAGCCCGACACGCGGCTGCGCGACGGGATGGAGAAAACGTGCGAATGGATTCGGGAGCAGTATCTGGCGAAGGCCGAGGTGCAAGCAGGCGTCGCATAACACGGACAGATGGAAAGGGCCAACAGCATGCAGGGCGGTCCACCGCGCGTCAGCATCGGTTTGCCGGTATACAACGGCGAGAACTATCTCGCCTTGGCGATCGATTCGTTACTGGCGCAAACGTATCAGGACTTCGAGCTGATCATTTCCGATAACGCGTCGACAGACCGGACGGAAGCGATTTGCCGCGACTATGCCAGTCGCGACGCA
>DASZUP010000140.1:0-5232 GCA_035547635.1 Pirellulales bacterium | reverse complement strand
AACCCCCGCGGCGCGCAGGCAAGCCAGTTCGGGATGAGCGACTCCCCACCGTCCCGAAGGCTTGGACTCAGTCCTTTTTTATCTGGGGTGTCTTAGATGACCCGTATCAACACAAACATTGTTTCGTTGCAGGCTCAGGCGAATCTGTTCAACAACCAAGTTGCGGAGCAGACGGCTCTGCAGCGGTTGTCGACGGGTTTGCGAATCAACTCCGGCAAGGACGATCCGAGCGGCTTGATCGCGGCTTCGGTGCTCGGCAGCGAAGTCGTCTCGATCGGCCAGGCGATCACCAACAGCCAACGCGCCAACAACATCGTGGCCACGGCTGACTCGGCGCTGTCGCAAGTCAGCACGTTGCTGAACAACATTCGCGGATTGGTGCAGGCTTCGGCGAATAAAGGCGCCATTTCGGCTGCTGAAATCGCGGCCAACCAGGTGCAAGTCGACTCAGCAATCGACAGCATCGACCGCATCGGCCAGACCACCGTGTTCGGCGGCGACCAGTTGCTCAACGGCAACAAGGCATTCAACGTCTCCGGCAACCTCGGCTCGGTGTTTCAAACCACGGCCGACATCCAGGTCAATTCGTTCACCCAGGGCGCCAACGGCGCCAACAGCAATGTGATCGCGCTCAATCAACAAGCGACGCAGTCGAGCGTCCAAGTGCTCGGCCTGTCGCAATCGGCCAGCGCCGGCTTGAACAATCTTTCGCTCGGCACATCGACGCACGCGACCAGCACGATCCAGGGCTTCGGCGCCGTGGGCGCCGACGCCGCGGGCGCCGCGGCGGGCAGCGCCATCAATAGCCTGTCGCTCACCGCCGGCACCAGCGCCAATGCGGCGATCGATGTCACGGCGATCACAGGCGCCTTGGCCGCGGGCACGAACACGACGCTGACTTTGACCAACGTCGACAGCGGCATCACGGCCTTGAACAACACGACCAACGCCACGACGACCACGATCACGTTGGCCAACGGCGCCAGCGGCTTGAACACGGGCGCCAGCGGCGCCACCTATCTGGCCACGCAGATCAATACGGCTTCCAAGACGACCGGCATCTATGCCACGGTCGCGGGCACGACCGTTACTTTGCACACGCTCCAAAAGAACACGACGGCGAAAATCTACGTTGGCAGCGACAATACGTCGCTGCAAAACGGCGGCGCCGCTCTTACGGGCGACCAGACCGCCAACGGCGTCGCGGCCGCGACGGGCACGCACCTGACGACAGTCTCGCTCGCCGGGAATTTGAATTCAACGAGCCCGGTGGACGTAACCTTCGACAACGGCGTGGCCGTCAACAACAGCCAGACGATCGTCGACGCGATTAATGCCCGCACCAGCTCGACGGGCGTGGTCGCCAAGCTGGGAACCGACGGCATCGCCGGAACCAGCCTGGGCGCCAGCGTGATTCTAACCGACAGCAAAGTCGGCTCGGGTTCGTACCTGTTGGCCAACGCCTTGGCCAACGGCGCCGGCGGATCGAACACCACGATCACGGCCGACTCGACATTGATCAACGGCGCCGAGACGAACCAGGCTGCTTTGACCGGCGCCGCGGGCGTGGCCGGCACGTCGAATACCACGACGTACCAGATCACCGGCGACAAAGGCAATGCGATCATCACGGTCAACAATGACGCCGTGTTGAACGACACCGCTTCTTTGGCCAACGCCATCAATGCCGTGACCGCACAAACGGGCGTCACGGCCTCGGGCAGTGGCGCCGGCGCCAATCTGGTGCTCAAGAGCCAGAATTACGGCTCGGCCGCCAAGCTTAGCTTCCAGGCGATTGCGGCGACGAACAACTCCGACATCACCTTGGTCAACAGCACAGGCACGAGCGGCACGCAAGAAGCTACGACGGGCATCGACGCTCAAGGCACGATTACGACCGCTCAGGGCGGCGGTCAGTTTACCGGCAAGGGCGCCGCGATCACCTATACGGACAGCTCGATTTCTTTCAATGCCACGGTCACGCCCAGCCTGGCGGCGCCAACGCAGACCACAAACACCATCAGCGGGACGGTGCTTTCGGGCTTCAGCAAGGCCGCCGGCGTGGCGGGTGCGGTCGACGTCAGCGCCTTCAACGTGACGGGCAGCCTGGGAACGGTGGAAATTAAGGTCAACACCAACGACTTGATCGCCAACAGCCAAGTGCTGACCGACGCGATCAACAACGTTTCGGCCCAGACTGGCGTTACGGCTTCGGGCTCGGGCGCCGGCGGCAACGTTGTGTTGACCGCGGTCAATCCGGGCGCCACGGGCGTCGCGCAGTTGACTTACGTCACGGCCGATTCGACGACCGACAACTCGGCGACGTTCAACGCCGCCGGCACGTCGACGGTCGTCACCGGCAAGAATGTGGGCGCGAATGCGACCTCGACCTTCAGCGTGACGGGCGGCGCCTTGTTCCAAATCGGCGCCTCAGTCAATACGCAGAACCAGGTGACCGTGAGCATTGCGGCGCTCGACACCCACCTGTTGGGCCGCAATTCGACGACCACGGGCAATTTCGGTCTCTACGATCTGCGCACCGGCGGAACCCAAGTGCTGAGCAATACCGACCTGAGCAATGCCGCTTCGATCGTCGATCAGGCGATCAGCCAGATTGCCACGCTCCGCGGACAGTTGGGCGCCTTGCAAGCCAACGTGCTGGAGAGCAACATCGCCAGCCAGCAGACCGCCCTGCAGCAGGTCACGTCGGCTCAAAGCAGCATTCAAGACGCCGACTTCGCCAAGGAAACTGCGAACCTGACGCGCTCGCAAGTGCTCGTCCAGGCCGGCACCAGCGTGTTGGCCATCGCCAACAGCGCCCCGCAAGCCATTTTGGCCTTGCTGCCGCGCGGTTAAGCCTAGTCTGAATGTTTAAGTTCCCGGCCGGCCAGGCCCGCACCTGGCCGGCCGGGATTTTTCTTCCCCGCATCTCGACCCCCGCCTGATAGCCACAGCAACTCGACCCGATTAGGACGGCCATCGAGCGTCTGAAGCAGCGACGCCACGCAAGACAGTCTGCAGCGCATCATCTCTGGCATTGGGGCCGCGGGGGAAGCATTTCATGGGACGCGTTACCGCTGGGATCGGGCTGATAAGCGGGCTGCCGATCTCCGACCTTGTCACCAAGCTGCTCGCGTTCGACCAGCAGCCGGTCACCGATCTGCAAACTCAGATCACGACCGAAAAGAACCAGCAGGCGGCGCTACTCGACCTGTCCACCAAGCTGCTGGCTCTGCAAAACGATGCGGAATCGTTGTCCAGCGCCAGCGTGCTTTCCGCCCGGCAGGCCATCAGTTCGAATCCTTCCGTGCTCAGCGCCACGGCCGGTTCGAAAACGCCCTTGGCCAGCTATCTGGTCACGCCGATTGCGCAGGCGCAGACTCAGCAATTGCTCTCCAACGGCTTCAGCGACGCAACTACGGCGCTAGTCGGCGCCGGTACGATCACCATCAAACGCGGCGGCTTCGTCAATCCGCCGACTTCGCTGGGACAACTCAACGGCGGCAACGGAGTCGCGCGCGGCGCGGTCACGATCACCGATCGTAGCGGCGCCACGGCAACGATCGACTTGACCGCCGCGCAAACCATCGACGACGTGGTCAACGCGATCAACCAGGCCACCGGCGTCCGCGTGCAGGCATCGATCAACGGCGACGGCCTGGTGCTGACCGACAAAACCGGCCAGACCACGAGCAATTTGAGCGTCCAAGACGTCGGCAACGGCACGACCGCGGCCGACTTGGGCCTGGCCGGCTCGACCGCATCCAACACGCTCGCGGGAACGAACATCGTGAGCCTGTCTGGCGATACGCAGTTGAGCACGCTCAACGACGGCAACGGCGTCCGCAAGGCCGCCAGCGTGCCCGACTTCCAGGTCACGCTGAAAAATGGCACGACGCTGGCGGTCGACCTGGGTTCATCCACGACGCTGCAGAACGCGATCGACGCCATCAACAACGCCACAGGCAACGGCGGCAAGGTCGTCGCCTCGATCTCGGGCACGCACCTGGTGCTGACCGACACGACGGGCGGCGGCGGCACGCTGTCGGTTTCGGCGCTCAACGGCAGCAAGGCGGCGGCCGACTTGGGCATCCTGGGCAGCGAACAAGGCGGCGGCGTGCTGACCGGCAAGCGGATCATCTCCGGATTGGATACCGTTTTGCTCCAGGACGTCAACGGCGGCGCCGGCATTGCGACCCCAGGGCAGGTGCAGCTTACCGATCGCAGCGGCGCCACCGCCGCCATCGACCTTTCCTCTGCTGCAACGCTGAACGACGTCATCACGGCCATCAACGGCGCCGGCTTGGGCCTTAAAGCCGCGGTCAATTCCGCGGGCGACGGGCTGCAAATTACGGACACGACCGGCAGCACGGCCTCGAACGTGATTATCGCAGACTCGGGCGGCGGCACGACCGCCGCGGATTTGCACATCGCCGCGAATGCCGCCGCGACGAGCGTCAACAGCGGCGATTTGAACGTGCGATACATCAGCGAAAATACCCAGCTAAGCACTTTGAACGGCGGCGCCGGCTTCCAGCCGGGCAAGTTCCAAATCACCGATAGCAGCGGCAAGTCGGCCACCATCAACTTATCCGGCTCGAATATCGTCGATGTGGGAGATGTGTTGCAGGCGATCAATACTTCAGGGCTGGGCGTGACCGCCGCCATCAATACGACCGGCGACGGCATACTGTTGACCGACACTGCCGGCGGCAGCGGCACGTTACAGGTTTCCGACCTCGGAGGAGGCAGCGCCGCCGCGAGCTTGAACCTGGCCGGCAGCGCCACCGGGGGCAAAATCGACGGCGCCTTTCGCTACAACGTGACGGTGACCTCGACCGATACGCTCTCCACGCTCCAGGACGAGTTCGTCAACGCCAAGGCCCCGGTTTATTTGAACGTGATCAACAACGGCGGCGCTTCGAAGCCGTACCAGTTGATGCTCGGCAGTACGAGTTCCGGCACGGCCGGGCGGTTGTTGGTCGACACGGGCGCCACGAGCCTGTCGTTTTCCACGTTGACGCCCCCCGCCGACGCCGTGCTGCAAATCGGCTCCGCGGGTTCTGGAAATCTGGTCTTCACTTCGGCCTCGAACACGTTCAGCAACATCCTGCCCGGTCTGTCGGTCAACGTGAACGGCGTCAGCTCGACTCCCGTCACCTTGACGGTCGGCCAGGACACGCAGCCCTTGGTGGCGGCCATCCAGCAGTTCGCCAAAGATTTCAATGCGGT
>DASZUP010000139.1:0-7376 GCA_035547635.1 Pirellulales bacterium | reverse complement strand
CCCTCTCACGCTGCGCGATTCTTTGCGGACGTTTGTTTGTGGGTCATCGTTCGCTTTCTGGAGTAAAAGGCATGGCCGGGATGCTGAATTCCTCTCGCTCTTTGCGCAAGCGCCGTGCGGCGCCTGCCAAGATTCGACGTTCGCTGGAATGTCTCGAACGCCGCTTGTTTCTTTCCGCCGATCCGTCGCTGAGCTTGGCGCTGGCCTCGCACGCCGTCGCGGAAAACGCCGGCGCCATAACCGGCACGATCACGCGCAACAGCATGGATACGTCGCAGGCGCTGACGGTCAACTTGACAAGCAGCGATCCAAGTCATGCGACAGTTCCCGCCAGCGTAATCATTGCCGCCGGGCAGGCTTCGGCGAGTTTCAGCGTCAATCCTATCGATGACGGCATCGCCGACGCCGGCCATTCGGTGACGATCACCGGGTACTCTGCCAGCCCGATCGCGGCGGGACTGGACTCGACGTTTGGCAGCGGAGGGTTTGCCAACGTCCCGCTGGCGGCGCCTTCGAGCGCCGATTTCCCAGACGTCAAAGTGCAGCCCAACGGCAAGATTGTCGGCGTGGCGTCGCCTGCGGCCGGAACGAGCGGAACCTGGGCCGTCACGCGGACGCTGGCCAATGGCGCCCTCGACACGTCGTTTGGCCCGGCTCAGACAGGGACCGTCGTAACCACGTTCCCTGGTTCCACGAGCGGATCGGCCAATGGCATCGCCTTTCAGCCCGACGGAAAGCTTCTCGTGGCAGGTATTGTTCACGGATCGAATCCGTACGACACCTGGGGCGTTGCCCGATACAACGTCGACGGTTCGCTGGATACTACCTTCGGCAGCGGCGGGCTGTATCAATTCGCTTTCGACTCAAGCAACGGTAACGGCGGTTGGGCCTATGACGTGGCCGTTCAGCCCGACGGCAAGATTCTGGTCGGGGGCGTGGTCTTCAGCGGCGGCAGGGGTTTCAGCGTCGCCAGGCTGACCAGCAGCGGACAGCTTGACGCGAGCTTCGGGACCAACGGCATGGCTTCCATCGATCCCGACCCGAGCTCGAACTACAACGAGACGGGCCAGGCGATGCTCCTTGAGCCAGATGGCACGATTTTGATGACCGGCATTGTCAACTACAATTACCTGGCGGTCGCACGCTTTACCGCGATGGGCGCGGCCGACGCGACGTTCAACGGCAACGGCGTCAAGCTGATACCGTATTCGGCTTTTGGCCCCGCCTATGGCTCAATTATTGGCCACGGGCTCGCGCTCGAGTCCGGCGGCAAGATCATTGTCACGGGCGAGGCGCGCGACAGTTCTTACGTCTCCGACTTCGCAGCCGCGCGTCTTAATCCGGACGGAAGCCTCGACACGAGTTTCAGCGGCGACGGCATGACAACGCTCGACTTCGCAAGCTCGAATGACATCGCATACGATGCCGCCGTCCAGGCCGACGGCAAGATCCTGGTCGCCGGCCGAGCGTTCGTTGGCGGTTACAAACTGGCGCTCGCCCGCTACAACGACGACGGCTCGCTCGACACGAGCTTCAACGGGACCGGCAAGCTGACGGTGACGCCGCCGCAGCAGAATTTCGAATCGATCTGGGCCGTCGATTTGCAGGCCGACGGGAAGGGCGTCGGCATCGACGAAGGTTCCAGCACGGGCGGCAGCGATACCCAGATTGTGCGCTTCGACACGGGCCTGCTGGCGGCCTCGGACGTTCTGAACGTGACCAATACTGACAGCGCGACCAACCCGACCGCGTCTGACGACGCCTATTCAGTAAACGAAAACGCCTCCCTCGCCGTCGCCGCTCCCGGCGTGCTGAGCAACGACTCCAGCGTGAATAGCACGCCCTTGTCCGCATCGGTCGTCAGCACCACGCGGCACGGCAGCCTGACCTTGAACGCGGACGGCTCGTTTACCTACACGCCAAACAGCGGCTTCTACGGTGCGGATAGCTTTACCTACGAAGACGCGGAGGGGAGCCTGACCTCGAACACCGCGACCGTGACCATCACGATCAGCAGAGTCGATCAACCGCCCGTGGCCGCCAATGACAGCTACACGGCTCCGGGAAAGGGCGCGCTGGGCGTCGTCGCTCCGGGCGTGTTGACCAACGACTCCGATCCGGACGGCGACGCACTGACCGTGGCGCTCGACGCGGGGCCGAGCCACGGCACGCTGACGCTGAACTCCGACGGCTCTTTCAACTACGCGCCAGATGCCGGCTACTCAGGCGCCGACAGCTTCACCTATCGGGCCTACGACGGCCAGTTGTATAGCAACTTCGCTACCGTCACGCTCTCGGTCGATCAGCCGCCGACGGCGCAGAGCGCCAGCTACAAAACCGACGAGAACGTTCCGGTCGACGTCCAATTGACGGGCAGCGACGTCGAAACGCCGGCTTCGCAGTTGACGTTCACCGTGACGCAACTCCCGGCTCACGGAAGCCTGACCGATTCCAACGGCAATACGGTCAGCGCGGGCGCTAGTTTCACCGGCCCCGTCACGTTGACTTACACGCCGGCCAGCGGTTACGGCGGCATTGACGCATTCTACTTTCAGGCCAACGATGGACTACTCAACAGCAGCACGGCGACTATCTCGCTCGCCATCCACGCCGACCTGGCCCCCTCGGCTTTCGACGACCATTACAGCACAAACGAAGACTCGCCAATAACTGTCGGCAGCAGCAGCGACGCCGTCACGTCGCTGTCGATGGTCAGCGATCCGGGCGATTACGTGGGACAGGGCAAGACCTACAACTTTGACACGACGACAGGCTCGTTTTCCGTCACGCACTACACCCAAGCCACTTCTTACCAGAACATGCTGACCTTCTACTATTCGGGTTACAACGAATGGTGGGATCTCTCGTTCATTGCTCCGCAGCATGCCCTGCTGGTTCCCGGCGTTTATGACAACGCGACTCGCGCGCCGTTCGAAGCGTATTCGGATCCTGGCCTGGACGTAAACGGCGATGGCCGCGGCAGTAATACGCTGATTGGCAGCTTCACCGTCCTGCAGGCGGTCTACGATGCCGCCGGAAATGTGCTCAGTTTCGATGCCACCTTTGAGCAGCACAGCGAGGGAGCGGTTCCGGCGCTGCATGGCGAAATTAAGTACCACGCCGCGCCGACGATGAAGGGGGTGTTGGCCAACGACACCGACATCGATACGCCGTCGCTCGCCGCCTCGCTCGTCAGCGGGCCGAGCCACGGAACCGTGCAGTTGAACTCCGACGGTTCGTTCACTTACACGCCCGCGGCCAACTTCAACGGCGTCGATACTTTCACCTATAAGGCCAATGACGGCAGCCTCGACAGCAACGATGCGACGGCGACGATTACGGTCAATCCGGTCAATGACGCGCCGGGCTTCGACAAGGGCGCCGACCAGTCGATTGCCGAAGGCGCCGGCGCTCAGTCGATTTCAGGTTGGGCGACAAACGTCTCGGCCGGGCCGCCGGACGAAGCGGACCAGTCGCTTTCGTTCCAGGTCAGCACGAACAACGACGCTCTGTTCGCCGTGCCGCCGGCTATCGATCCGGCCACGGGAACGTTGAGCTACACGCCGGCCACGGGGGCTTTGGGCAACGCCACCGCCACCGTCTATCTGAAAGACAACGGCGGTACGGCCAACGGCGGCGTCGATACCAGCGTCGCTCAGACCTTCACGATTACCGTCAACAATGTCGCTCCGGCGGTCTCGCTCGGAGGAAATGTTTCGCTCAACGAGGGCGAAGCACTCTCGAGCACGGGCTCGTTTGCCGACCCGGGCAGCGAAACCTGGACGGCGACGGTGGACTACGGCGACGGCAGCGGGCTCCAGCCGTTGCCGTTGAACTCGGACAAGAGCTTCAATCTGAGCCATGTATATGCCGACAACGGCTCGTATACGGTGACCGTGACCGTCGCCGACAGCAACAACGGCACTGGCAGCGGCAGTTTCCTGGTCACGGTCAACAACGTCGCCCCAACGGCTGCGTTATCCAACAGCGGCCCGATCAATGAAGGCGGCAGTGCGACGATCAGCTTCAGCTCGGCGGCCGACCCTTCCAACGCCGATACGACAGCCGGTTTCCACTACAGCTTTACTTTGGACTCCGGCTCGCTGGCGACTTCTTACAGCGCCGCGGGCACGGCGAGTTCGACAACGCTGCCCTTTGCCGACAGCGGCAGCTATACCGTCTATGGTCGCATCTTCGATAAGGACGGCGGCTACAGCGACTACTCGACGGAGGTCACCGTCAACAACGTGGCGCCGACGGCCACGCTGTCGAATGACGGCCCGATCGATGAAGGCGGCAGCGCGACGATCAGCTTCAGCTCGCCCACGGATCCTTCAAGCGGGGACGTTGCTGCGGGCTTCCACTACAGCTTCGCTCTAACCCCCGGCTCGCTCGCCGCCTCTTACAGCGACGCTGGCACGGCAAGTTCGACGACGCTGACCTTTGCCGATAGCGGCAGCTACACCGTCTACGGCCGGATTCTCGACCAGGACGGCGGCTACAGCGATTATACGACGGTGGTGACCGTGAACGTCGACCCAGCGGTTGCCGTGTCTGGGCCTGCAAACGGTGTTCGCGGAGAGCCGCAATGGTTCACGTTCACGACCAGCAACCTTTCGCCGGCCGATCAGAGCGGGCCGGTAACGTACGTGATTGATTGGGGCGACGGCTCGGCGCCGCAAACGCTGGCTGATGCTGCGGCGATCGCTCAGGTCAGCCATGTTTACGCCGACAGCGGCACGTTCAATATCCAGGTCTCGGCGACGGCCCAAAGCGGCGCCCAGACGGCGTCGCCGGGAACCTTTGCGATCTCGGTCGAAGCGGCGGCGGTCGAAGGCGATACGCTGGTGATCGGAGGCACGCCCGCGGCGGACTCGATCGTTATCTCCCCGACCGACTCGAACGGCGACGTCAACGTCTCGATCAATGGCCTTAGTATCGGAACGTTCCCCGCGCCGAGTGAGATTGTTATCTATGCGCAGGGCGGCGACGACCAGGTTCAATTGAACGCAACGCGGATTCATCACAAGAGAATCTATCTCGACGTCCCGGCCGTAGTTTTTGGCGGAGACGGCAACGACACGCTCGACGCGCGCGGCAGCAGCGCCAGCAATGTGCTGCTGGGAAATGCCGGCGATGACACGCTCTACGGCGGCAGCGGCCGCAATCTGCTCATTGGAGGCGTGGGAAGCGATACGCTCAACGGCGGCAATTCGGACGACATTCTGATCGGCTGTACGACCGACTACGACGGCGATCTTGCAGCGCTAAACGCCCTCATGGCCGAGTGGTCTCGCGCCGACCTCGACTATCAGGCTCGGATCGATCATCTGACCGGCGCCGTTTCGGGCGGCCTCAATGGTTCTGTCTTGTTGAATGACAGCGCCGTGTACGACGATGCCGCTGTAGATCGGCTCTACGGCGCGGGAGGGCAGGACTGGTTCGTCTATGATGCGTCCGGGGCTTCTGCCGATGTTCTCATTCACAAGCAGCACCGCGAGGTCGCTACGGCAATACAGCCGGCCGCGTCCTCGGCCCAGCCAGCCCCCGTCCAACCGGGAAGCCATGGATCATCGGGGACGCCCGGCATTTGGCGCCAGGGTCATCGCGGCTGGGATTAAGGCGATCTGACAACGAAACGCGCTCATGGGCCGGAGGCATCGCTCAACAGCCTGGTCAGCGCGCTAAGCTCAGCGGGTTTGACCAGGTGCTCGTCGAACCCGGCCTGGCGGGTGCGACGGCGGTCTTCATCCTGTCCCCAGCCGGTCAGGGCAACGAGGAGCGCGCTGCGGCCCCACTCTCGCTCGCGGATGCGCCCTGCTGCGGCATAGCCGTTTAAGCGAGGCATTCCGAGGTCGAGCAAGACGACGTCCGGCCGAAACGCTTCGCCGATATCGAGCGCTTCCAGCCCGTCGTGGGCCGTGCGGATCTCGTGTCCCAGCAACTCGAGCATCAGGCTGAGCGATTTTGCCGAGTCTTCATTATCATCGACCACGAGAATCTTTCGCCGTGCGATGGAAACCGTCGGTTCTTCATCGACGGGCGCGCGAGGTTCGGCCTGGCGCGTGTTCACGACCGGCAAGCGAACGACAAACTCGCTGCCGCGACCTTCTCCCTCGCTGAAGGCCTGGACCGTGCCGCCGTGCATCTCGACCAGGCGTTTGACCAGCGTCAGGCCGATGCCCAGACCGCCCTGCGCTCTCTCGAGCGAACGATCCACTTGTACGAACATTTCAAAAATGCGGCGCAACTGCTCGGCGGGGATGCCAATGCCCGTGTCTTGCACGCGCACTACGGCCGCGCCTTCTCGCAGCTCCACGACGACCGAAATTCGCCCGCCGCGCCCGGTATATTTGGCGGCGTTGTTCAGCAGATTGGCAAACACCTGCGAAAGCCGCGTCAGGTCGGCATCGAGCAGAATGGGTTCGGGCGGCAACGAGACGGTCAGCTCATGGCCGGCCGTCTCGACAAACGGCCGAGCCATTTCCACGGCGTTTTGCACGACGGTCGCGAGTTCCACCCATTGTTTGCGAAGTTCCAGCTTGCCCTGGCTGATGCGCGAAACGTCAAGCAGGTCGTCAATCAGCCGGACCATCTGCTCGAGTTGGCGCCCCATCATTGATCGGGCCTGTTCCAGCATGGCTGGATCGTCGCCGGTCAGTCGCAGCAGTTGCAGCGAGTTGCGAATCGGCGCCAGAGGGTTGCGAAGTTCATGCGCCAACGTGGCGAGAAACTCGTCCTTGCGACGGTCGCTCTCGCGAAGTTCGGCGACCAAACGCAGCCTTTCGCAGGCCAGCGTGACATAGCCGCAGATGGTATCGAAAAATTCCAATTCTTCGTCTTCGAAGCGATCCCGCGTGCGGCTGGCGAAAGTCAAGGCGCCGAGCAATCGCCCGTCGGCATGCAACGGCATGCATGCATAGGCCTTGATGCCGCATTGTTTCGCGACCTGCAGCGTCGGATGCTGCGACTGCTGAATCGAGCCGGCGGCGAAGGGCCGCCTTTGCCGGACTGCGGCGCCGCAGACGGCCTCGCCGAATTCGAACGTGTTGATCTTACGCGCGTTCTCCTCGCTGATGCCAACGCACGACACGAGTTGCAGCGCGCCGTCGCCTTCCGCCGCCACGAAGTTGAAGTACACGTCGAAGCCGAAGTGCGGGCCGATTTTGCTGAACAGGCCGTAGAGCATGGCGTCGGGCTCATCGGTGACGAGCAGCACCGCAGCCGCTTCCCAGAGCAGCCGTTGTCGTTCGGCGTACTCGCTCAACCGCGCCTCGGCTTCCTTCTGATCGGTGATGTCGGTATTGGTGCCGAACCAGCGCACCACTCGCCCGCGCTCATCCCGGATGGGGACGGCTCGCGACAAGTGCCAGCGC
>DASZUP010000138.1:0-4683 GCA_035547635.1 Pirellulales bacterium | reverse complement strand
TTGCCGGACCGAATCCGGCAATTCGCTGGTTGCGAGATCGCCTGGGGCACGATTACACCTCGTCAGTAAGCGGCATCAGTCTGGCCGGAAAGACGCTGAAGGAGAACGACCTGCAGTTCCTGTCGCAGCTTCCGGGGCTGCAGGCGTTATGGCTGCAGCAGACCAATGTCGGCGATGCCGAAATCAAGGCCATCCGTGCAAATTCGCGGCTTGAGGAGTTGTCGCTGCAGGATACGCGGATCAGTGACCAAGCGCTGGCCGATATCAGCCGGCTTCCGCGGCTCGAGTTTCTCTATTTGGGCGGAACTTCGGTCACCGATGCAGGTCTGAAGCATTTGGCGAACGTTTCTACTATGAAACTGTTGAAACTGAATGACACCCGCGTGACCCCGGAAGGCGTCAACAAACTTAGGCAAGCGCTTCCCGGCGCCCAGATTCGCTTCCAGTGAGTCTTGTCTGCCGCCAGGCGCCTGCGTCTGCGGCCATGCGAGGCGCGTCTGTTCTGCGATGAATGGGCGTGTGGCCGTGCACCCCGTATCGACAGGTCCAAGCTTGCGCTTCCGTCTTGTACCTTGACAGGCTCTTCCGCATCTTCCCGCAATGACCCATCCCGTCACACCTTCGAATCTCCTACTGCGCCGCGACTTGCTGCTCTGCACGGCGATCTTTATTGCCACGCTTGGGTCGTACTGGCCCGTTACAGGGTTTGGATTCCTCGTTCACGACGACTCGCATTATGTCAGCGGCAATCCGCGCGTGAGCACAGGACTGAGCCCTGCCAATGTGCTGTGGGCGGTGGCAAGCACGGATTCTCAGAATTGGCATCCGCTGACCTGGCTCTCGCTGCAACTGGACGCCTCGCTCGGCGGCGCGAATCCACGGATGTTTCATTTGTCCAACGTCTTGCTGCACGCGGTTGGCTCGGTGCTGCTGTACGTCGCCTTGCGGAGCTTGACAGGCGCCGTCTATCGCAGCGCGCTGGTCGCTGCGCTGTTCGCGCTTCATCCACTGCGCGTCGAATCGGTGGCCTGGATTGCGGAGCGCAAAGACGTGCTCAGCGGATGTTTATGGATGCTGACGCTAATCGCGTACGGCTACTATGCCCGGCGACCGGGGCCTGGCCGGTATGTTCTCGTGTTCGGCTCGTTGGCGCTCGGCCTGGCTGCGAAGTCGATGCTCGTGACGCTGCCCTGCGTACTGTTGTTACTCGATTTCTGGCCGATGCGAAGGTTCCGCTTCTGCCCTGCGGCAGTCGACGGGCAACCGGCGTTTTCTCCCGCGAGCTGGCAAAGACTCGTTCTGGAAAAGACGCCGCTGTTCGCCTTGAGCGGATTGGCAAGTTTTTTGACGTTCTACGCCCAGCAGCACGGCGGGGCCATGGCGAACGCGGTTGCACGGCTCCCGCTCGGCGTTCGATGCGCCAATGCGCTGGTCGCCTATCTGACGTACTTGGGCAAGATGTTCTGGCCGGTGCAACTCGCCGCCTTCTATCCCCACGGCGGGCAGCAGGCGGCATCTTGGGAGGCGGCGATAGCGGCCGCAGGCTTGTTGGCAGTTACCGTCGCCTCATTTGCCGCGGCGCGCCGCTCGCCGCACTTGCTGGTAGGCTGGCTCTGGTACTTGGGAACGCTCGTGCCCGTCATCGGACTCGTCCAGGTGGGCGAGCAGTCGATGGCGGATCGCTACACATACATTCCGCTGATCGGCATCTCGATAGCGCTCGTCTGGCAGGCGGAGATGTTCGTCCGGTGGATGCGCTGGCCGAGCGCGCTGACGGCAGGAATGTCGGCCGCGTGCCTGGCGGCCTGCATGGTTGCGTCGCGTCAGCAGCTTCCCTATTGGCGCGATGATATCTCGCTCTGGCGACGCGCGGTGGAAGTCACTGGCGACAATTACCGCGCCGAGGCAAGGCTCGCGCCGCTCTTGCTGGCGGCCGGCGACGTTGCCGGCGGCGAAGCGCATGCTCGTAAATCGATTCGCTTGCGTCCCAATTCGGTGGCGCTGCTGGTGTTGGGCAACATCGAATTGCGACGAGGCAATCTGTCCGCAGCGGAATCTCATTATCGCGAAACGTTGCGGCTGGCCCTCACCGCGTTCGATGTCGCCGAAGCCAGCAACGGGTTGGGAGCGATCTGTGCCATGCGAGGAGATTACGACGCTGCCTTTCGGCGTTTTATCGAGGCGACGGAAGCGAACCCGGACGATGCTCTGGCTTACAACAATGCGGGATTGGCGCTATTCAAACAGCGCAAATTTGATGAGGCTCAGGGCTGGTTCTCGAAGAGCCTGGCTTGTGATCCGGACTTCGCCGAGGCGTTCGCCAATCTGGGCGACGTGCTCTTTTATGCAGAAAAGTGGCAACAGGCCAAGGAGAATTACCGGCGGGCAGCCCTGATTCAACCTCGGGATCCGCAGTTGCGCCGCAAGCTGGCGGCTGCGTTATGGGAATTGAAGGAAATCGACGAAGCGAGGCGACAATATCGATTCGCCTCGGAAATGGAGCCGGGGTGGCCCGAGCGGGCCATTGCGCGAGCCCAGCAATTCGCCAGCGAGAGCGAGCCGAGCGAAGCGCTGCCTGAGAAGTCGGTGCAGCTTGCCAAGCAGGCCTGCGAGGCGACCGACCCCCGTACTCCCCACCGCTTCCTCGATGTCCTGGCTGCGGCCTATGCCAACGCAGGCAGGTTCGATCGCGCTGCGACGATGGCGCTCCGGGCATTGAGTATCGCAGAGCGGGACGGAAACGCCGATGAGGCAGCGGAAATACGAGAACGGCTAGCGGCATACCAGGCGCAGAGTCTGCCCGCAGCCAAGGGACGCTAGCAAATGCTTCAGCGGCAACGCTCCAGCATCGCTTTGAAGGCTGCAAGCGTCGCTTGCAGTTCAGGCGGAGGATCGCAATCGAGGGCGGCCTGGCATGCCCGGTGCGCCGAAGTCGCATCGCCTCGCTGAATATGCAGCATGGCGAGCGCCCAGCGAGCCGCCACGAGCCGTGGGTCGCGCTCCAAGGCCTGCCCGTACAGGTTCTCGGCGCGTTCGAATTGACGTTCTACCAGGTAGCTATCTGCCAGCCGAGCCAGGCGCTCGGCTTCGAATCCGGCTTGGCTCGCCGCGTTCCAAAGCTCTCGGGCCTGCGCCGGTTCGCCGACGTGCATCCATGCAGCCGCCAGGCGGTCGAGCCTTTGCCAATCCCACGTTCGAAGTTCGACGTGCTGGTGCATCACGAACTCCGCCGCCGTCGCAGCGCAATGTCGCGAAGTGAGAAAATCCACCGCACGCTCCGATGCCTTATGGGCAATGCCGCTGGCGGAAATCAGCGACGCGACCTGGCGCTCCAAACGGATTAACTCCGCTTGCTGTTGCCCGCCAAATGCGGAAAGCTCTCTGAGCTGCCGGCCGACGACGAGTTGAGCGTCAGGCATCGACCTGGCTCGCCACGAGTCGTAAAGCGATTTCAGAGCGGGAGCGTATTGCGGGTTCTCCGCCAGCGCCTGCCGAAGCTGCCATGTCGACTGCGCCCACGATAACGCCTTGGTCGCGTTCCACCCTTCGCCAGGCGAGGGCGGTCGCACCGACAAGTCGGGCGCCAGCAGCCAGTGGCACTGCCCGCGAAGCGTCAAGCTATCGTCGAGTCCGGCCCCCTGCTGCTCCGCGAGGTCGAGCCGATCGAGCGCGTGCAGCAACATGGGAATTCTCCATGGCCAGGTCAGCGCGCGATCTTTTCGCACGTTGGCGCCCAGATTGACCAGCGTTCTGGCTTCGTGAAGCGCCGCGCCAGGCACGCCTGGCACGGACGGTTCGCGTGTGCCGTGGAAATGCCGAGCGGCAAAATTGACGGCAGGGTAGTCGGTTTCTGAAACGCTGCTCTTGCGCGGGACAAGAACCGCCGCTAAGGCGTCGAAGTAAACGAGCCGCCACTGCTGTGAAGATAAAAGCGTCGCCTCGCTCATGTGATGCTGATCGTGATCCAGCAAGATCAGCCTGGCGTCGATCTGTTCCAGCTTCGCCTGCCAGTCGTTGCCGCTGGTTTCGAGCGAGTTCTCGATGGCCACGTACGTCTTGAAGTCCTCGAGCGAAGGCAGTTCGAGACGCGGATCGATATAGACCTTCTTCGCTGGGCCATTGTGATAGACGTAGAGCGAGGCCATTCTCAGGTCATAGGCGAGCGCCCGATCGGGTAATCCGTCTTTGCCGGCGAATCTTGTCGCCTCGTGCGAAAACGCGAGCGGAGACTCGCTCAAGCCGAATTGCCACGGCGATCGCAACCAGCGATGGACCATTCCGGTAGGGATCGCAAACGTCGCCAAGCCCAGCAGCGCCAGCAGCAACAGTCGCGCTGCCCCGATAAACCTGGCGTGCTTGCCTTCCTCGCAGGGCGCCGCGAAAACTTCATTCAAGTTTCGGCAAACGACGATGCCGGCGATCAGCGCGAACAACGTGACGTTGCGCATCGCCTGTAATGCCAGGAAGCCGAATTCGAGGCTCAGCAACAGGCGCAAAGCGGCGGCGGATCCGATACAAGGCTGTAGTCTTTGCCACGTTGCGTTACGACGTTCCCGAGGGCATCGACAGCAGCCTGGTGCTACTGACGTCGGCGCCAAGGGCGCGACGCGTGATGAATGACTCCAAGCTGTGAACTGTAACGAGGCCTGCGGCCGATACGAACGCGGCATTGAGGACTGGAGC